>NZ_WKCD01000008.1:0-65222 GCF_021606625.1 Pseudomonas sp. PA-4-8C | reverse complement strand
CACCGACTCAAGCTGCACCGCAAACGAACTCACTCTGATCGGCGCATGATCCAGCCCGGCAGCTTTCGCAGCGCGCATTTGCGGGAGCAGGTCCAGCGGCGGCAGCAAGGCAATACTGGCGGCAGTGGCGGGAGTTAACGCGGGAAATCGTTGCAGGTATTCCGCAGTTGCGAAGACCCCGTAAGCGAGTTTGCCGAGCCCTCGGTAGATCAGGGAAGGTTCGCCCAGGTGTGCAGTGCGTATGGCGATGTCGGCCACGCCTCGTACGATTTTGTGGAAGTCGGTGGTGACCTGCAGCTCTACGGAGCAGCCTGGGTGCTGCGCTGTGAAGCGGCTGGCGGCTTCGAGCACGCTGGCAGAAAAGCCTTCGCCGGCGCTGACCAGTACGGTGCCGCTGAGAATTGCTGGCGCGCCGTCGACGGGGGCCTGGCGGCGCAGGCCGGATTCGGCTGCCAGGGCGACGTCCACCAGGGCTTGGCCTCGGGAGGTGAGCCGGCAGCCTTCCACGCCGCGTTCCACCAGTGGCTCGCCCAGGGCGGCTTCCAGTTGGGTGAGGCGGCGGGAGACGGTAGAGGCCGCGATGCCGAGTAACTGGCCTGCCTGTAAAAAGCTGCCGCGCCGTGAGACTGCCAGCAGCAGTCGAAGATCGTCCCAATTTGCCTGCAATGCCATATCTCCGCGCTTCCCTGGTGTGCAGATGTGCAAAGCCATTATGCCGCAGGCGCTGTTTTTACGGCGCGGGCTCGCGGGTATATCTACTGGCCTTCTCAACAAATGGAATGGCCTGTATGAACACGAACCCCAATCGCTTGCGCAGCACCTTTGTGACCGGGGCCACCGGCTTGCTGGGCAATAACCTGGTACGGGAGCTGGTCGCACGGGGTTATGCGGTGAAGGCGCTGGTGCGCTCGGCGGCCAAGGGTGCGCAGCAGTTCGGCGATGTGCCGGGCGTGGAGATGGTGGTGGGGGACATGGCTGATGTGGATGCCTTCGCGGCGGCGTTGCAAGGCTGCGATACGGTGTTTCACTGCGCGGCGTTTTTTCGGGATAACTACAAGGGCGGCAGCCATTGGGAGGAATTGGAAAAGATCAATGTCGTCGGTACGCGAGCCCTGTTGCAACAGGCGTATGACGCCGGTGTGCGACGGTTTGTGCACACCTCGTCGATTGCCGTGCTCGACGGTGCCCCCGGTACGCCGATCGACGAGACGTGCCTGCGGGCCGAAGCCGATGCGGACGACTACTACCGCAGCAAGATCCTGGCTGAGCGGGAGGTGTTGAGGTTTCTTGAAAGCCATCCGCAGATGCACGCTTGCATGGTCTTGCCCGGTTGGATGTGGGGGCCGGGTGACCGTGGGCCGACGTCTTCGGGACAGTTGGTGAGGGACGTTATCAACGGCAAGTTGCCGGGGCTGATTCCGGGCACCTTTTCTCTGGTCGATGCCCGCGATGTGGCCTGGGCGCACATTGCCGCCGCCCAAAGCGGGCGACGGGGCGAACGCTACCTCGCGGCCGGTCGCAACTTGACCATGCGCCAGCTGATGCCGGTGCTGGGGCGTATTGCTGGGGTCAAGGTGCCCTCGCGCCAACTGCCCCTGCCAGCGCTGTATCTGTTGGCAGCGGTGCAAGAGGCCTACGCGTACCTGACTGGCAAGCCTATCTTGCTGAGTATGGCGACGTTGCGGCTGTTGATACGCGAGGAGCACCGTACCCGCTTTGACCACCGCAAAAGTGAAGAGGAACTGGGGCTGAGTTTTCGCGTGCTGGAGCAGACCCTCACGGACACGGTGGGCTGGTACCGGGCTCACGGCGAGGCTTGAAACGCATCCTTAAGCCATATATTTCATAGCCCAACCTCATCGACTGGCGATCAGCACAGGAATGGCGTTGTTCAGTGAGAACGCCACCAGAAATACGGCCAGCCCGACGTCGATCTGCCGGGTGTACTTGAGGAACAGCGCCTTGATCGGGCCTTGGCCGAACAGCAGCGCCACCACTGAATACCAGATGACTTCCAGGGTCGAGCACAGCATCACCACCAGCACTTTGTCGATCTCCGAGCGCGGCACCGAGAGAAAGCCGGCATAGATACTGATCATGAAAGCGATGGTTTTCATGTTGCTGATATTGGTGATCACCCCCACGCGGTAGGCCTTGGCGAAGCTGGTCGCGCCCGGTGCGGTGCTTTCGGCCGTGCCAGTGTTCTTGGCCAGCACGCTTTTGATGATGCTGTACGCGATGTACAGCAGGTACGCCGAGCCGCATAGCGTGGCGACTTTGGAAAACGCCGGGTACTGGTGCAACAAAGCCGCCAGCCCCAGCAACGAAATCGTCGAGAAAAACACACCGACCGTGCAGATGCCCAGGGTCGCGCCGATACCGGTCGACACCGAGCCCAGCGAGGCGAAGCGGCTGACAATGATGAAGTTGGGGCCCGGGCTTATCACCGCCAGGATGTAGATCAATGCTGCTGTAAACATGAGAACTCCTTGTATGAGGCAGCAGCTCTCCACGCAAACTAGCAGTAATTACACACCCAGCTACTGACTATAAATTCATATGCTTATGACCCATTGCCGCCAGGCCGGCGATGGTATCGCGCGATACCATCGCCACGGGGTCAGTGTGGCGGCAAGGCTTTGAGGCGCTCCTCCAGGTTTTGCCCAGGGAAGCGCTTTTGCAACTCGGCAAGTTTCGCTCTCGCCCCCGCCTCATCCCCTGCCGCGCGCAGGCGCGCTACTTCCTGCAAGCCAAGCTCAAGGGGTTGCGGCGCAGCACGTTTGGCCAGCTTGCCTTGGGGCAAGGCATCGCTGCTCATTTCGGCGCTGTAGGACTCGACACGGGGCGGCGCGCTCATCGGCGCAGGCGCGGAGAACGCGGCCGGGGCAGCGAGACGTGTGTTGTGTACCGGGTCCAACTCGGGGGTGCGCGTGATCACGCCCACCAGCAACGCCACACCGGCCAGGCTAGCGAATGCCATTTGCCAGCGCGGTTGCTGGCATGCACGCAGCCAACGCTGCCACAGGTTGGGCGCGGGCTTGGGGGCTTCGCGGCGGGCAGCGTTGAGGATGAAGGCGTCGAGGGACGCGGGCGGTTCGCCCGTGCTGTGTTGACGAAAGTGCTGGAGCAGCGCGTCGTCCGGGGTGTGTCGGGAGTCAGTCATACAGGTACCTCCTCGGCCAGCAGGCGCCGCAATTTTTGCAGGGCGTAGCGCAAGCGGCTTTTTACGGTTTCCAGCGGGGCGCCGGTGAGGGTGGCGATTTGCGGTACTTCGAGCTCGCCATGCAGGCGTAACAAAAACACCTCGCGCTGGTCTTCGGGCAGGTCTTGCAGGGCGGCGTCGAGGCGGGCCTGGTCGCGGCTGAGGGTCAGTTGCTGCTCGGGGCCGTCGCTGTCGTCGGCCTGGGCGTGCAGCTGTTCATCGTAGCTGTCATGCAGGGGGTTGTGGATGCCGTGCTTGCGCCAATGGTCGATCAGGCGGTTGCGGGCGATCTGGAACAACCAGGTGCGAAAACTCGCCCGGCCTTGTGGCTGGGTGGTGCTGCGGATGAGGCTGAGCCAGGTGTCCTGGTAGATTTCTTCGGCCAGTTCGGCTTTGTTGCACAGGGACACGAGGAAGCGGTACAGGCCCTGGCGGTGGCGCGTGTACAAGGCTTCGAAGGCGCCCGCGTCACCGGTTCGGTAGCGGGCCAGCAGTGATTCGTCGCTGGGTGAGTCGTCTGGAACGGCCATGTAATGGGCGAACTCCTTTTGGTCAGCCGAAACAGGATTACTGTAGGAGCGAGCTTGCTCGCGAAGAACGTCAACGATAACGCGTGCTTCCTGGATAAACGCGGTGCCTGTGAGTTTTTCGCGAGCAAGCTCGCTCCTACAAAAAGCTTTAGCAGCAAGCCCTCTCCCACATTTGATCTCGGTTGTGAGCGAGATCAGGGTTTGAGGCTTTGGGCCAGCTCCACCAGTTGCACGAATTCGTTGCGCAGCCCGAAGGGGTCATCGCCCCGGGCCGAGCGTGCCAATCTGGCGGTGTCTTGTACACTCATGGTGCCAGTGTAGCGGCCATCGCCCTTGAGCTGTTGGGCGAAGGCGGCCACGGCAGACGAGAAGCGCAGGTCGTCGCTGGCTGGGGTGGCCTGGTTGGCGATAGGGCGTTCGATCAACTGGCTGTTACCGCCCGCAGCTGGTTTGTAGCGCACCCGCAGCATCGCCAGCTCATCGGACTTGCCTGCGGTCGCAGGCGCAGCGGCATAGCGCAAAGGCTCCAACCAGCCCTTCTCGCCCTTGGGCACGATTTCATACAGCGCGGTCACTGTATGCCCTGCGCCAATCTCGCCGGCATCAACCTTGTCGTTGTTGAAATCCTCACGCTTCAGGGCGCGGTTTTCATAGCCCAGCAGGCGGTATTCGCTGACCTGGGCCGGGTTGAATTCCACCTGCAGTTTCACATCCCGCGCCACCACGGCCAGGGTCGAACTGAGTTGCTCCACCAGCACTTTGCGCGCTTCGCGCAGGTTGTCGATGTAGGCGTAGTTGCCGTCGCCCGCGTCGGCCAGTTGTTCCATCAGATGCTCGTTGTAGTTATCCACACCAAAGCCGAGGGTGGTCAGCGATACGCCGCTTTTGCGCTGGGCCACGGCCATTTGCTTGAGGCTGTCGAAATCGCTGATGCCCACATTGAAGTCGCCGTCGGTAGCCAGCAGGATGCGGTTGATGCCGTTGGCAATAAAGCCTTCGCGGGCCATCTGGTAGGCCAGTTCGATGCCGGACGCGCCTGCGGTGGAGCCGCCGGCGGTGAGTTGCTCGATAGCGTTGCGGATCTTGGCTTTTTCACTGCCCGAGGTGGGCTTGAGCACCACGCGGGATTCACCGGCGTAGACCACCAGTGACACACGGTCCTGATCACGCAGTTGATCCACCAGTAATTTCAGCGTGCTTTTGACCAGCGGCAAGCCTTCGCGGCGGTCCATGGAGCCGGACACGTCCACCAGGAACACCAGGTTGGCGGGCGCCAGTTCGGCCACGGTTTTATCGGAGGCCTTGATGCCAATGCGCAGCAGTTTGGTGCGCGGGTTCCACGGCGTGGTGGCGACTTCGGTAGTGACGCCAAAGGGCGAACCATCGGTGGGCAGTGCGTAATTGTAGGGGAAGTAGTTGACCATTTCTTCCAATCGCACCGCGCCTTCGGGCGGCAGGCGGCCTTGGTTGAGGAAGCGCCGTACGTTGGCGTAGCTGCCCGTGTCGACATCCACGCTGAAGGTGGAGACCGGGGTTTCGGCGACGCGGTGCACGGGGTTGTCGGGCAGGTTGGCGTATTGCTCGCGGGGTTCGCTGCGGTCATTCATCATCGCCATTTCACGCACCGCCATCGGTGCCGGCATGGCCATACGTTTGGCCATCGCGCCCTCAACTGGCGCGCTGTGCAGCTCGGCGACGGGCGGTGTCGGTTTGGCCACCTCGGGTGAGGAAGACAGCCCACACCCGGCCAGCGCTACCAGCAGGGTAACGGTAAAGCCTTGGGCAGCGGGACGCAGGTAAAGCAGAGGGCGGGACATGGGGCTGAGCCTCGTGAATGAATGAGCCGTTCACAAGGTCAGACGCGAGATAGGTTGGGTTCGGGTTAAACCCTCGAAATTCACCCCGATCAATGTGGGAGCTGGCTTGCCTGCGATAGCGGTGGGCCAGTGCTGGAAAGGCTGCCTGACACACCGCTATCGCAGGCAAGCCAGCTCCCACAGTTGAATGGCGGTGTTCTCTTAGTCTGTGCCGTACTTGGGGTTACGCGGGCCGTACAAGATGCCGGTGCGTTGCCCTGCCGACAGCAACCGCGCACTGGTGATACCGGCAATCGGGTGCGCCGCATCGGTAGAGCTGTTGATCACCTGCTTGACCGCCGCCGTGATCAACATGCCCACCAGGCCGCCACCGTTGTTGTTACCCTCTTCGCTCGACGCCCGCGCAGAACCGGTCCACAGGGTGGTGCCGGTGCGCAGGTCTACCAGTTTGGCCGAGGCCGTCACCGAGGTGTCGCTGGAGATCAGCATGTACTGGGTGCCGTACTCGCTGATGGTGATGTACAGCGCCGCGTCCGCACCAAAGATGTCATGCAGCTTGGCCGGTTGTACGGCCTGGATATCGTTGGCGGTGGTGAGGCCGTTCTGGCGGAAGGTTTCGTCCACCAGGGCAATCGGCAACACGTAGTAGCCGGCTTCGGCCAGCGGGTAGGTGACTTGCGACACCAGGCTGTAGGACGCCTGCACTTCCGGCGATTCATTGATCGGCGGCAGTACCAGGATCGACTTGGGCCGCGCCTGTTTGTACGCCGAATAATCAACCGTCTTGGGCGCGGCGCAACCGCCGAGCAACGCCAGGGCCAGCAAGGCGCCGGTGAGTTTTAACAGGCTCATTTGGTGGCGACTCCGGCTTTGGCGTTTTTCAACAGAAAGTCCATGTACGCAGCAGACTCAGGGAACAGCGCCTTCTCGGTGCGAAACTCCTGCACCATCTGGTCATCCTTGCCCATGTTCATGTACAGCATGCCCAGGTGCGCGTGGTAACCCGGCGGCGCCTTGCGGCCACTGGCGTTGATCTTCTGCAGATCGCGCTCCAGTGCTTCCACCTGTGCTTCCTTGGGCTCGCCTTTGAAGTACTCGTAAACCTGCGGCTGGTAGCTCTCCCATTGATACAGGGGCTGGGGCGCCGTCTGGCACCCGGTTACCGTTGCGACTGCTGCCAGCGTCAGCGCCAATTTCACTGCCTTGCTCATCCGTGTACTGCTCCTTGTGGTGTGGCTGATCAGTTACGCGGGTTCCAGGCGCCGGCGTTGATGCCGTCGACCAGGCGGTTGATCGCTTCGCGCATGGCCAGGTCCAGCACCTTGCCATTGAGGGTGGAGTCATAGCTAGCGGTGCCGCCGAAGCCGATCACTTCACGGTTGGACAGCGCGTACTCACCGGCGCCCTGGGTGGAATACACCACTTCGGAGGTGTTGATGTTGACGATATTCAACGCGACTTTGGCGTAGGCCACTTGGGTCTTGCCACGGCCGAGGATGCCGAACAACTGGCGGTCGCCGGTTTCTTTGCGGCCGAACTCGGTCACATCGCCAGTCACCACATAGTCAGCGCCCTTGAGCTTCTGCACGGTGCCTTTGATTTTGGCTTCCTGGGAGATCTCGCCCATGTTGTCGCGGTCCAGCACGCTGAAGCGGTTGGTCTGCTGCAAGTGGGTGATAAGGATGGTCTTGGCCTGGCCGCCGAGACGGTCAACGCCATCGGAGAAGATGCCGCGCATGTAGCTGGAGCGGTTATCGAACTTGCCCACGGCAATCGGCACACGCACGCCGGAATAGGCCACGTGGGCGCTGGCGACTTGCTCCACCGGCATCGCGCGGTTGCTCTCGGTGGCACAACCGGCCACGGTCAACAGCGCCGCGGCGGTGAGGCCCGACAGCAGGATTTTGGACAGTGTCTTCACAGGGTGCTCCTTGGGTGAGGAAAACAGCGTTGCCGGGTTTTCCAAGGAGAAAGGCAGCCTGAAAACGCACTGGCCTGAATTCTTCCCTGAAAGACGGTGATGCAACGGCTGCGGCATTTTACGGGGTTGAGAGCCGTTCTCAAGTTGTTTCGGCCATAGGTGGGGGGCTTACCCTACTGCCGACCGCAATACTCAAAGCAACAAAGATCAAATGTGGGAGCTGGCTTGCCTGCGAAAGCGCCAGTACAGCAACAGATACACCGCCTTCACAAGCAAGCCCTATCGCCACGCCTACTGTAGGAGCGAGCTTGCTCGCGAAAAACTTCAACGATAACGCGTGCTTCCTGAATAAACGCGGCGCCTGTGAGTTTTTCGCGAGCAAGCTCGCTCCTACAAAAAAATCCTTAACTCACTGGCATTAGCCCAAGCCCGCCCACCAACAGCCGCCAGCCTTCGCACAGCCCTACTTGAGCTCCTTCACCAGGTACTGCGCAGAAATCTGCGTAATCCCGGTCAACGCCCGGCGCAAAGCTTCAGGGTCCGTGCGGTAGGTTAACGGTGTATAGCCATAAACGTTCTGACCATTAAACGGCGTGACCGCCTCAAAGGTGCGCCAGATCATCTCATCGCCGCGATCCATCTGCGCTAACACGTTAAGGGTCGGATAAATCACACTGCTGAAACCCTGGGTCAGGCGAAAGCCCCACTCGGACACGGTCAGCTGAATCTGCGCATCAGCCGGCTCATCGTCGCCGACCACCTTGAGCGTCGACGTCTTACCCAACTCATCGACAAAGCCCTGCTTGAGCAACACGCCTACATCGAGTTTTTCCGCCTCCATCACCGTCAGAATAGCCACCGGCGTCGGCATCTCGGCCAACTGCCCAAGCTTCATGCCGCCGGCAAACCCGGCACCGCTCAACGCCGCAGTACCCAGCTTGGACGCCCCGCTGGCCATGCCAACACCGGCGCCAACCCCGGCACCCAGGGCCGCGCCCCAGGCCTGTTCGCGGCCGAAGTACACCATGTTCTTTTCCCACTTCACGGGCAGGACTTTGACGGTCTTGATCTGCGCGCGGTTTTCGGGAGTGAGGGGGTGGCTGACGCAGCCGCCGAGGATGAGGGTGGTGAGGAGAATGAGGAGGAGGTTTTTCACATCAGTCCTTTAATGTTTGCAGTGAATACGAGAAGTCGGCAGAGCCTGGGCCCTGCCGACACACTGGCTCAACTCATTCGCTTTCTTTGGCAATGGTGCCCAAGGACGCATCCTTGACCAGATAACGGCCTTCGACTTCGCTCAGCGCTTTGAGGCTGTTACGCGCCACGGCGAAGCCCATTTCGACTTCCTGCTTGAGGTAAACCACCTCACCCGCTTTGACATCAATCGGCATGTCCGCCCAGTTTTCAGCCTTGGAGCTGATCACGTGTTTGCCCGGCGTCACGAAAAAATAGATGTACTGGTTACCACGGTTGTAACCCATCTCCGAGTCGGCTTCCTTGTCATCCAGGAACACGTTGAACCGCACCAACATCCCTACGTTGCTCGGGCGCACGACGTACACCAGGCCTTTATCGGCCACGGCAGCCTTGGGCAGCGAATAGTTCGCCACGTCAGCCTGCATCTTCTCCACCGACGGCGTCGAGGAACAGCCAAACAGCGTGGCAAGGGACAGAACGACAGCGGCTTTGCAGAACAACTTGATCATGTATTTCTTCCTTGTGGGTAACGGTGGAGCGGTTTTGAGAGTGCCGATGATGGCGAGATCTCATTTTTTTGATGCGTTGGTCATCGCCGTTGTGTCGGCAATGGATGGCGTGACATGAGCAATGTGTGCCATCAGTGTGACGCCTTGCGCGGTTTTAGCTGAGGCGCTTATAGTCCGGTCGTCGCTCAAAAGGTGACCGGGTTTGGCGACCCGAAGAACGAGCCCTCAATAATCCAGAGAGCTTAATGATGAATCGATACATTCCCCTAACCGGCCACGACTGCACCATCCCAGCCCTGATCATCGACACCCAGGCACCTCTCGACGTCCTTCACGACGCCGCCGTGCACCGCATTCGGGCCGTCACCCAACTGCTGGAAAACCTGGCCTTCCGCGAACAACTCAGCAGCGATGCCGTAGTACTTTCAGACTTCGCCCATTTGCTGGCCATTCCGCTGCGCGATGGGTGTGACTTGCTGGATGTCATCAGTCGCAGGCTCAATGCCGATCCGTGCTGAGTGAAAATCGGGCGGCCTTTGTGTCGCCCGCTTTGGCCTCGTGCGGGGAGGGTAAAGGCTAAATAAACCTGCCCTTTCGCACTGCTCCGCCTCGATGACCAAGCGTTTACAAAGAACCTTCACAATTCTTTTTGTTAAATTCAAATCGGCCAATTTCTTTTACATTTTTGCTACCAAAAACATAAACGTAAGTACCGCCCAGCGAAAAAATGGATTGTTTTTCAAAATTTTTGGGATCACAAAAAATATTTACAACTGCTGATTTGGTAGCTTCCAAGTTAAAACTAGAAACATCAGAATCATAATTCAATAAAGAATAATAAACCGTTATAGTATGACTATTAGTCGCCTCCATACGAACAAGCTCTGTATTTTCGTCAACCTTCCAATTACGCGCGTGCGTCCTCGCGGTGACGATTATCAAGTCACTAAGGAAAGTTGGCTTGCTAGGCTCAGGCGTTTCTTCTGTTGCTTGTTTTATCAAGACCGCCGCTATACCAACAAACAACAGTGCAAAACCCCAGCGCCAAAATCCTTTTTTTGATTCCTCTGTCATTATGTCTAGCTTCCTTCTACCATTAGTTGAATGTTCTACTACCCTACCGAATCAAATAAATATGCACCACTTTCTCAGCCTTTTTTAATTTTTAGTTCTGTCAATCCATAGTTCTAAGCTCCAACAAAAGGGAATAAAGGGGACAAATTTATTTAATGCGCCTTTAAACTCTAATTTTAAATAAACCCGCCCCCTTTCTCACTCGCTTTAAAAAATAATACTTGGAAATACTTTGCGATACATAGACTGTATCGCCGGCAAGCGTGTTAGTTCTCCCAACATTTCAGCAGCCGAAAGCGGCATATCATAGGGTACCGTGCCACGAAGCAATGCCACTCCATATAAAGCATATTCCTCATTTTTAGAGTGCCTCCAATTTGGAACATAGCCGATCACTTTGTAGATTTTAAAAGCAGGCTCATCAAATTCAATTAAATCATATAAGAAGCTTGGAGTTTCCTCCAACCCTAAAAGCTCCAAGCACCACGATTGAAATTCTGACCTGCTAATAGCCTCGCAAAACAGACAGGCAATTACAAACCCTAAAAGCTCATCACTGTAACGATCAGTTTTTTCTATAATCACTTTCCGTCCTCGGAGCTCCCATCTATGAAAAAAGAAGCGATTACTTAATACGCTTTTGTAACTCGAATTTAAACAAACCCGCCCATTTTTCCTACTTATTTATTGTTAAGATAACCGTTCAAATAATTTTTCTAAAAACTCTAAAAATGAGGAAGCAACAAATGATAATTCTGAATCACTATCTGGTGTAGCTTCATGATGCCACATCACCACGCCTGGATCGTCAGGAAACCGACTTTCACGATAGTCAAAACAGAGCGCGTCTCCATTCCCTAACACTGAGAAGATAATTAAATCTTGAACAAAGCCTTCTGGCGGATAACGGTACTTCATCTCCATTGTCTCAAATGTTCCTTCGATTTCACCGAAAGGCAAAAACATGCCAGCGCTGCTCATAACATCTTCGCCGAGTAGGCGATTATAAAACTTGAAAACAGGCTTATTTAAAATAAACGCGCCATTGAACCCTATTGAAATTTCTTTATATTTTTTTGGAAAAACTATCCCCGCCATTTTTTCAAAAGCGTCGATATCAGTAAAATCACCTTGGCCAAAATAAGAGTTAAAACTTACGCCTGCGATCATTTTATTCCCCTTTACTCATCGATTCCCACCCGACGTGACGCTCACCACTGAAAAACCTCGGAAACCAGTTGCAACTTACAGAGCAAGGGGGATAGATATTATCTAATAGGTCTTGTACTGCCATAACAGTTCTAAATACATTTCCCCCACTCTTTTATTTTCGACAAATAAAGAACTTATCTTCACTGAGATACCCAATACCGCCCAAGCACCAAAATTCAAAATATGAACGAAAGTCAAAATCCAGATTTATTAAAGGCTGCCCCATATACCAAGCCAAATAATAATCAGCGGCAACTCCGTAAAGGGCCTCAAACAGTGCATACTCTTGCTCTGTTTTTAGCAACCTGCAATCCCTGACCTGATCCCCCACCAGTTCAAGTATCCAATTGCTGGGAATGTCTAATTTATCATAATCGTTAAATTGATCTTTGCTTACATACAACAATTTTGCACGTTGGCATATCCCGTACAACTCGTCGTCTCCAAGAGACTTACAGAAACTTGCCTGAGCTTGCAACCAGAGTTTTGCCTTTTGCATCAATTCAAAGTCGCTAGATTCAATCGTCGGGCATAGATATAACTTATCTTCAAGCGTACCAGCTTGGATCACCTCATTCACGCGCGATACCAAATTGTCAGCTTGAGGAAAATAGCTTAACGCTTCAGTAATTTCAGCTAGAGAAGAATGCACTTTGAACAGCGCTAAAAAGTGCGACTTATCGAAGTAAGTTCTTCCCTCACAAAAAGCGCACCAGTCATTTAAAAGGGTAGGCATTAATTTCTTCCTCTTGGTAAATCCGGCAAAAGAGAAGGATCGATTTTCCATCGATCACGCAATGCCGTTACGCCCTTATTAAATTCGTTTAGGGACTTACTGTTATCAATAACAGCTTTTAGCTCATTGTGGAAAGCACCTTAAGCATTCCCACCGTGACCACCTGGTACCCCATCAATAGGGTTGACCCATGTCAATTCGGATGTTTTTGTTCTGAAACGCTGAATTTCACTCATCGGCACCCCCCATTGTTTGAATTCAGGAGCGCGACAAACCATACACCATTCATGCAAACCCCCTGGCTGACGAATTCTCGCCTCAATTGCCTCTCGGGTAGCCCTATTTTCCCAAAGCACGTCTAGCTCTGCTGGCGACAGGTCGTCAAACCAACGTGTGAAAGCGCCGTTACGAACGCTAGGCACTTTGCCGTCAGGCACAAGCTCTTGAAACGTCCGGTCAGTGTGGCTTTCGCTTACAGGCGATCCGGCAGAAGGCACCTCATGAATCGAACAGCTCCCCGCATTACAGGTATAACAAGGCCCAACGTTATGTACCCACGTGTTTAGCTTGCCAACATAGAACGTATGTCCAATATCCACCGTCAGGTTGTACGTTTTACCCTGCGACTGCAGCAGCTTTATTGATACAACGGAGATCGAAGCCTCTTGCGTCGCCCCATCCCCCAACGACTGCAGTTGATCACCCGGCTTGAGCTCTATAAGTGGCACAAAGCCTTTGCGCTTAGGCACGTAGAACGGATGACCCGGCGTCACTTGCAGAGTCTCAGTGATACCTTCACCGGCACTGCCGTTCTTCACAAGCGTCAACTGATAGATAGGTTGATCCGTGCGAATGTGGGTTGCTGAGACCTTCGACGCGAACGGCTCACCGCCTTCTTCAGGTTTGGTCCAGACGACGTCGCCCACCCTGAGCGCGTCAATGGCTCGTTCACCATCAGGGGTGGCGACCATAGTCCCGGCTGCAAAACAGCATGGGCTATAGCCTGCTAATTTGGCCTGTGCTTGGTTGGCAAACTGTTCAGTCCCCTTACCCGCCGCCGCATCCAAGCCTTTACCAGCTGCTGACTCAAGACCCTTTCCGGCAACAGTCTCTGCAGCCTTGCCAGCGATAGCCTCCGTACCTTTAACCGCTAATGCGTCGCGCGCTGCCAACTCTTTGATTGCGCTTAACAATGCTCCCTTGCCTACTCCACCTATGGGCATAAGCTCAGCAAGCAGCTTGAGATCAATATCTGAATTAATGCCACCACTTGCCAAAACACGTAGCCGGTCTATTTGCTCTGCTTGGGAGGCGGCGTCAGAACTGAGCGCGGCGATCTCAGGGAGTTTCGTGATAGCCGTACGCTCTCCGTATTGCTCGGACCACGCATCAGGCACAACACCCATGCCACCAGGTTCGTTGTTGTAAGTTGTGTTACTTGAAGGATTGAACAGCAGCGCATCCTTGTACTGCTTTTCTGTGGACTTGAACGCAACGACCTGATCCCCGTTGGCAACAATGGGGCTGCCATCTCCCCAGGTCAGCAGGACTTTCTCGTTTTGCAGCTTGGTGATAACTCCCCGCGCAACAGTCAGGTCGTCACCTAATGCTTGCCCTTCAGGGTTAGAAGGACCGTAACCGGCCAGAATCCCTTGAAGCTCATTGTTGGTTTTCTGATCGACCTCGCCTCCGGCAACAAACGTTAGGAGCGCATCCCACTCAAAACCAGATCGGCTTTGACCTTTGGTGGCATCTAAACTCTTGGCCTCTTGGGCCAGTCGTTTCTCTTCTTGAACGTGCAACTTGCGGTTGTATGACTGTGCATTCCCGGCGATTTCCGAGCCCATGGCGACATCGCCATCAACGCTCGCGGCAGCGAGCAATCCCACCAGCTTCGAAGCCGCATTGACCAGACGATCGTGTTCCGCTGGATCATTGCCACTGAGCAAAGGCGACTTATCCAACGCCACAATAAGGGCTTCGTTAGCACCCGCAGCCATCGCTCCCGTTTTAAAGTCGCCGCCCATTGCTTCTGAAAGCAAACCACCTACAACAGCATGCAGTGCAGTTTTGCTCAGGCCGCTGTCTTGAAGTTTGAAGGCATTACCAAAATCACCAACGCCGGTGAACGCGGTCGCCTGCATTACATCGAAAAGGCTGCCCTTCATTGCATCCTTGAAGCTGCCTTGTCCAAGAGCTTCAGAGAGCGTCCCGCGTACGGCACCGCCAGCCAATTGAATCGTTCCAAAACGGCCAATCGCTGCGGGGTCATTCCAATGGGGTACGACGCTTGGTCCGCTTACCTTGTTAGTTACAGGGTCGCTCTGCGCGCCAAACCAATTGCCACTGGCGTAATTCACAAAGCCCGCAGAAGCGCCCGCGATCAGTGACTGCTTCAAGCTGTCGCTGCTGAAGGTTTCCTTGAATGCGGCCCCCAAGTTGCCTTTATTGTTTATGGTGCTGACGACGCCGGTACTGGCAAGCGAGGTCAACGAGGCAGTCGCGATGACGTTGCCCAACCCTGCTGCAGTTCCTGCGACTGCTGCGGTGGTCGACGTCGCAGCGGTAGCGGCTGTCGCGGCAGCCATAGTGGAGCCGGCCCCTACAGCGCTACCTGCCGAAGCAGCTAGCGCACTGGCCGCTCCCGCCGTCAACACGGTGACAACGATGATAATTGCCAGCATTGCGCCTTGGCCGAGGCTGGAGTGGCTGTATTTAAAGGAGTCGTGCAACTCCTTCACATGCCGCCAATCCACATCCCCACGCTTCTCGGCTTCTTTCAACCAAGCCAACTGTGGGTCTGCTTTGACCATCACATCAATCGTTTGACTAACCGTGTTCTGATCGATCTGTTTAATGTCGATCTTCAGCCCGTTAACCGCCTTGATCGCCAACTCACCCTGTGCCTTCAACTCACTTTGGCGCAACGTCTCGTCGGTATTCCCCTTGCCCTTCGCGCTGGTCCACGCCAGGTCACTCTTGCTCTTCTCGTGGCTCTCCTGGTGCAGGTCCTTGACCGCCTCGAAGGTCACTGCGCCGCCACTGGTGATGGCCAGGTCCTTACCACTCTCAAGCTTGGCCCGCTGATACAACTGATCACCGCCACTGACCAGTGACAGATCACCACCAGTCTTGATCTCAGTCCCCACATTCGTGACGTGGGTCACCTCATCACGTTTGGTCTTCTTCGCGCCCCAGCCACCCTTCTCCTTCATGTCGTAAAGGCTGTAAGTGCTGTTCTGCGCCGCCAGCAGGTTCAACTTATCCCCGCTATACAGATAAGCCTCATTCCCCGCGCTGATCCTGCTCGCCACGATCGTGGTGTCACGCCCCGCCTGGCTGACAAAATCCCCACCCGCCGTCAGCACGCTCGCCACTTGAGTGGTCTGGTCGTCCGAGGTCTTGATGCGTTTTTTGCCGTCCTTTTCCTTGCCCTCGACGTTGTGCATGTCGCTGACGGAGGCGACGTTGAGGTCGCGGCCGGCGGCGATGTTGAGGTCTTTGCCGGCGGTGGCGGTGCTGCCGATGATGTTGACGTCTTGCCCGGCCTGCATGTTGAGGTTGCCGCCCGCCGTGACGCTGGCGGCGAGGTTTTTGACGTCGGTGGTGATGCTGGATTTCTCGCCGCCGTCGCGGGTCTCGTGTTTGACGCTGGTGTCGCTGGCGGCGATGAGGTTGAGGTCGCGGCCGGCGGTGAGGTTGGCGTCGTTGCCGGCGGTGAGGGCACCACGGTTGGTGAGGTCGCGCCCGGCGTCGATGGCGAGGTTTTCGCGGGCGACGATGGTGCCGGCGCTGGTGTCGGTGAGGGTGCGCATGCCGGCGCCGTCACGCACCTGGATGGTGGTGGTTTCGTTGGTGATGTCGCCTTTGAGGGTCGTAAGGCTGACTTGTTTGCCGCGGATTTCGCCGGCCATGGCGTTGCGGATGCTGTCCTGGGCCAGCAGGTTGAGGTTGTTGCCGGCCTCGACCAGGCCGCCGGTGTAAATACTGCCGCTGCTGATGGCGGAGAGGTTGTTGCTGGCGCGCAGGGTGCCGACGTTGATCAGGTCGCCGCCGGTGACCAGGTTGAGGTCGCGGCCCTGGATGAGGCTGTTGCCGCGCACGTTGCGCGAGTCGGCCTGGGCCAGGTACAGCACCGGCACGAGCACGGTCTGGCCGTCGATGACGCGGTTTTCCATCCACACGATGTCGTGGGTCAGGGCGCCGACTTGCTGGTCGGTGAGGGCCACGCCCAGGCTCAGGCGCAGGGCGTCTTTGCTGGCGAGGCCGTTGTCCATCAGGTAGCGGAACTGGTCGGCGTCGCTGTACAGGCCGCCGGCGAGGAAGCGCTGGCCGGTTTGCGCGAGGACGGCGTCGCGGATCAGGCGGGTTTCGTACTGGCCGTCACCGAGGCGGCGCCAGGCGTTGTCGGCGGTGAAACCGAGTTTGCCGAGCATGTAGTCGGAGCTGAAGAAGCCCGACACCGAGGTGAACTCGGGGTTGGTCTCGATCAGGTAGTGGCTGGTGGGGTCGGCGTTTTTGACGAACAGGCCGTACTCGCCCTTGGGCAGTTGGAAGGTCGGCGAGGTGGTGGGATCGACCGGGGCGAAGGCGGTGCCGGTGTAGTCCACGGGCACGAAGCCGCCACCAGGGGCCACGCCTACCACGGGCAATACGCTGCCAGGCGCCTGGGCGCTCGGGTCGTTGGCGTGTTTGCTCAGGTTGATGTTGATGCCGCCGACGGGGATGCCGGTCTGATCGTCGCCGAGGGTGCCGGTCAACTGGGCCAGGGTGTTGTTGTGCAGCGTGCCGTTTTGCAGGGTGCGGGCGACGTTGAGGTTGACCGTGCCGCCCGCTTGCAGGGTGGCGTCGTAGCCGGGGCCGCTGTTGTTGGTCCAGGTGGTGACGTCACTTGCATAGGCGAACGGCAGGCTATTGGGTGAGCGGCTTTTGAGTTCTTCGAAGCGCGCCTTGTCGAAATTCCCGGCCGCCGTGGCCGCATTGAACGCGGGCACGTCGACATATTGCATGCGTTCAAACAAATCGTCGGAAACGTGACCTGGCGTGCCGATGACAAGCTTGCGCTGGCCCGTGCGCGTGGCGGCGCCCTGGTTGAGCAGGTCACCGGCAGTGATGCTCAGGTCGCCATTGGCGGCCATCAGGCTGTAGCGGTTCTGCACGTTGTCGCCTTGCAGCAGCATGTTTTTGCCCGCCACCAGGCGCGCCGCTACCGAGTCCTTGGTCGCCGCCTCAAGGTACGTTTCGTAGATGGTGATCTCGCCGCGTTCCCAGTTGTCGCTCTCGCCGCAGTGCTGGCCACAGATCCAGCTCAAGCTGCCGGTGGTCAGCGTTTGCCCGAGTTCGAATTCATCTTTGGCGTTTTCGATAAAGCCCGCATTGATGCCGATCGAGCCTTCGCTTTCCACGGTGCCGGAGCGGTTGCTGAACAGCACGGCACGCCCGCCATCGCGGGCGGCGAAACTCAGGTTGCCTTTGCTGTAGACATCGCCATAGCTGTTGCTGAAGCCATTGCTGCGCAGGGTCATGTCGCCGCCGCTGAACAGCAGCGTGTCGGCGGCGTTGGTGATGCCGTTGACCGCCGTGAGGTTCACTGCGCCCTGGGCACCGAGGGTGCCGCGGTTGTTGATTTGCGCGGCGGCGATGTCCAGTTGCTGGCGGGCAGTGAGGAACCCGAGGTTGTCCAGGGTGCCGCCCAGGGTCAGGCGCGTATTGGTGGCCGCCAGGCGGCCGCCGTTCTGGCTGAGGTTGTTGGCGGCAACGGTGAGTGTTTGCAGCGCCGAGACGCGGCCGCTGTTGGTGATATCGCCGGTGGTGATGCTGATGTCACCGTCGCTGAGCAGTTCGCCGCCGTTGTCCAGGCTGGCCACGTTGAGGATCAAGCCCTTGGCGCTGGCCATACGGTCGCCGGCCTTGAGGGCCAGCCCTTGGTCACTCTTGTAGGTAAGCACGTCGTTGAGTTGCACACGGCCCAGGCCGTCGACCTTACCGAATGCCCAGTCGGCGCTGCCCATGCCCTGGATATTGCCCTGGCTGCCTTCGAGGCTGGCGGTGTTGAGGCGGAACAGGCCGGTGCCGGCGTGTTGCAGCATGCCGCTCTGGTTGTTGAGGCTGGCGGCGTCAAGGCTGAAGGCCTGGCTGCCGAATTCGAGGGTGCCGTTCTGGTTGTTCAACGCGCCGCTGAGGTTGAGTTTGCTGCTGGCGCCGCCCAGGGCACGCAGTTGGCCGCTGGCGCTGTTATCGAGGTTGCCGCCGGTGAGGGTCAGGCCCTGGTTGGCTTCGATCAGGCCGCCCTGGTTGGTGAGCGTGTTGCGTGAGGTCAGGTTGATCTGATTGCCGCTGATCTGGCCGCCCGCGCTGTTGTCGAGGGTGGCGCCGCTGACGGTCACTTGTTCTTTGCCGAACAGCTTGCCGCCACGGTTGGCCAGGGCCTCTACGGTCAGTTGCAGGTTGCCGACCAGGCTGGCCATCAGGCCGCCGCTGGCGTTGTCGACGCTGTTGGCGGTGACGCTCAGGCTGTCGCCCTGCACGGTGCCGCCCTGGTTATCCAGGCGGGTGGTGTTCAGTTCGGTGAGCGCGCCGCCGCTAAGAATCAGGCCCTTGCGGTTGCTCACATCCTGGCCGCTGTAGCTCAGGCCTTCGACGCCGGCCAGCAGTTGGCCGTTGTCGTTGTTCAGGTGTTGGGCGGCGATGTCCAGGCGCTTGCCGCGCAGGGTGCCGCCGTCGTTGTTGAGGGTGGTGAGCTGCTTGACCAGCACGCTGCGTTCGCCCGCGTCGATCTGGCCGCCGACGTTGGTGAGCAGGTCGCTGACCTTGAGCACCACGTCGCCGCCGTCGCTGACCAGCGCGCCTTTGTTGCTGTTGGTGAAGGTCTGCGCGGTGACGTCGACGGTCTGGCCCAGCAGGATGCCGGCGTTGTTGTCGAAGCGCTCGCCTTGCAGTTGCAGCAGGCCCTCGCTCTGGATGCGGCCCTGGGCGTTGAGCAACTGGCCCGGGCCTTTGAGCAGCAGGCTTACGCCCTGGGCACCACCGGCCAGCAGGCCGGCGTTGCGGTTGTCGAGGCCCGAGGCGCGCACGTCGAGGTGGTCACCCAACACGCGCCCGGCGCGGTTGTCGATGTCGCCGCCGGCCACGTCGAGCAGCAGTTGCTTGCCGACGATCGTGCCGCTCTGGTTATCCAGGTTCGCGGCGTGCAGTTCGATATCGCCCTGCCCGGCCTGCAAGCGGCCCTGGGCGTTGTTGAGTTGTTGTGCGGCGGTGAGGGTGAGCTTGCCGGTGTCGGCGCTCAGTACGCCGGCTGCGTTGCTGCTGAGGGTGCCGGCCGTAACGTTCAGATCGGTGCTGGCCTGGGCGAAACCCTGGTTGTTGTTGAAGGTGTTGGAAACGGCGAGGTTGAGCGCGCCGCCGTCAGCCTGGATCAGGCCCTTGAGGCTGTTGTCGAGGTTGCTGGCAGTGACGGTCGCGGTCTTGGCCACCAGCACGCCGTTCTGGTTGTTCAGGCTGCCGGCGTTGACGGTCAGGTCGTTGGCGATGACTTGCCCGCCGCTGTTGATCAGGTCGGCACTGGTGAGCACCAGGCTGCCACCGGCCATTTCGATACGGCCCTGGCGGTTGTCCAGAGAGGCGCTGTTGAGCGTGGCGGCCTGGCCTTCGCCGAAGCGGATCAGGCCGCCGAGGTTGACGATGGCCGGCGAGTTGATCGCCAGGCTCTGCTCGCCATACAGGCGCGCAGTGGCGCCCTGGTTGGTGAGTTTGGCGCTGCTGACCTCGACGCTCTTGGCCTGAATAATCGCGCCCTGGTTGGTCAGCGCTTGTGCGGCGGTAATCGCCAGGGCGCGGCTGGCCAACAGGTTGCCGCTGGTGGTGACGGTTTGCGCGTTCACCACCAGATCGCCGGTGGTGTTGCGGCTGTTATCGGCGGCGACGCCGGCTTCGATGATGCCGGGGTTGTTCACGCTGGCCGCATTGATCTCGATGCGCTGGCCGGCGGCGATGCTCTTGCGGTTGACCAGGGCCTGGGCGCTGGTGACCTGCACATTGCCGTTGGCGTAGACCTTGTCGGTGAGGTCGACGTTTTGCGCGGTGACTTTGACGTTACCGGTGGCCACCGTTTGCGCCATGCTCAGGCGCCCGTTGGCGTCGAGCTGAATATCGCCGCCACTGGCGGCCAGGGTGCCGTCGAGCTTCACGCCCACACCGGCCTCGGTGCCCACCAGTTTGATCGCGCCGGCATACATGCCGCCCAGGGCTGAGGAGTCGATTGCCAACTCGGGCTTGGCGCTGCCGTCATCGGCACGGGCGGTGGTTTTCAGGCTTTGCGCATCGACGTCGTTGCGCCCGGCGATCACGTTGAGTTCGCGGGCGTTGATTTGTGCGTTGATCTTGGCCGAGCGGGTGATGATGTCGAAACGTTCGACGTTGCTGGCGTTCAAGCCTTCGCCGTCGATGGTCACGGCGCCGCCATCCACTTCATAGCGCTGCAATTGGCCGCTGGCGTCGAGCACCGGTTTGCCGGTGGTGAGGGTAACGTTGGGGGTGTTGATAAAGCCGCAACCGCTGCACGTCACGCCGTACGGGTTGGCGACAATGACCTTGGCCGACTGCCCCGCCACTTCGGTGTAGCCGCGCAACTGGCTGGGGCTGCCGCCGTTGACTTCGTTGAGGATGACGTTCGCCGCGCCGCCCTTGAGGTTGGGGTTACCGACAATGATCCCGCCCAGTTGGGTGTTGACCATGGCGCTGTTGCCGTTGTTGAGGATCACGCCGTTGGGGCCGACGTTGTAGTCCTTGAACTGGTTATGGGACAGGCCCGCGCCATTGGGGGTGGCGATGTTGACCACCGGCACGCCATTGCCCGCCGCGCCCACAGTGGTGCCCGGCGCACTGACCACGATGCCCTCAGCCTGGGCCAGCAGCGGCTGCCAGAACAATGCGTTGGCGAGGATCAACGCCAGCCCGCGCTTGGGCAGGCCGAAGAACGCATCCCGGCGCTTCAGGGCGGCAGAAGGTTGGCGGGCCAGGAAGGCGAATTGGCGAACATCCATTGTCAGGCTCTCATGCAGCGGGGCGTTGAATTACAGGAAAAAATCCATGCGGAAATAGATCGGCGCTTCGCGCTCGGTCACCACACCGGGTCTTTCTAACGAATGGGCAAAGGTCACGCTGGTGCTGACGTGTTTGCCACGGGCGAACAGCTCCAGGGAGTTGCTGGACACCCGGCCATGAACGTTGTCGTTGTAGCGGTCGTTGCGGATCACGCCCTGGTCGTAGCCGACACTGGCGCCGTACTCGGCGAAGGCTGGGCGCATCCAGTCGAGGGTCACCGGGCGCGCCCAGCGCACTTCGTTGCGCCAGTAGCCGCCGCTGTCGCCGGTCAGCAATTGGTCCTTGAAGCCACGCACCGAGGCCGAGCCGCCAAGGCTCATGCGCTGCGGCGAAAACAGTGGGTCTTCGCTGCGTTGCCCGGTGGCCAAACTGCTGAAGCTGAACGACTCGCCCCACAGGCTGAAAGGCTGCAGGTAGCTGACGGTGGCGGTGTATTTGCGGTAGCGCGCATTCGGCTGGCGACGGCCTGCTGGGTCACGCTCGTCTTGGGCCTGGGCGTCGAGCAGGCCGATGCCGCTTTGCATGCCCAGGTCCAGGTTGACGAAGGCACTGCCGATGCGCCGACCGTGGTTGACGCCCAATTGCAGTTCGCTGAGGCGGTTGCTGCTGGGCGCGGTGCGCACGTCGAGGATGTAGTTGTTGGTACGCAGGTGCGCCAAGCCGACGTTGACCGAGGTCTTGCTGACGTCATCGCGGTGGATCACCCGCTCGGCGCGCAGTTGGTGGTTCTGGTTGTCGCCGTCCTGCTTGTATTTGAAGCCGTCGGTCACGCCGTAGGTGCGGTAGTCACTTTCGCTGTAGGTATAGCTGAAGTTCCACCAGCCCCAGGGCACGTTGTAGTAGAGCATGGTGTTTTTCGAGGTTTTCTGGTGGTCGCTGATGGCGTCGTGGCCGCCGCGCAGCATCAGTTGGTCACCCAGGCCCAGCGGGCTGTCCCACTCCAGGCCAGCGCCCCATTGCTGCTCACCGGTGCTTTTCTGCCCGTCGTTATTGCGCGACAGGCTGGCGCGCCAGGGCTTTTGCGCAGTGTTCTTGACCACCACATCGCTGCCGCCGATTTGCTTGCCGGGGGTGAGTTCCATCTGCGCTTGTTTGGACGGCAGGCGGTTGAGCTGGTCTACCAGTTGCTCGATTTCACGCAGGTTCAGCGCTTCGCCGACTTTGCCGGGAAAGGCCATGGCCAGTTCGCGGTCGGTCACTGTGCTGCCATCGGCGCTGCGCAGGGCTTCGAGCTTGCCCTCCACCACCAGCACTTGCAGATGGCCGGTGGAGAGGTCTTGCTGTGGCAGGTAGGCACGGCTGGTAACGCGGCCTTTGCCCAAGTAGTAGTCGGTGATGACCTTGAGCAGCTCGTTGAGCTGGGACACGCCCAGGCATTGGCCGATATAGGGCTTTAGCAGGCGCTCGCGGTCGGGCGCCGGCAGGCTGTCGGCGCCTTTGAGTTCGATGGTTTTGATCGGGAAGCAACGGGTGTCGGCCGGGGTTGCCGGGGCTTGGGACTTGTCCGCTTTGCCGGGCAGGTCCTGGAGTTCCTGGAGGCGCCGCTGTTGCTCTTCAAGCAAGCGGTTCTGCCGGTCGCGGATCAAATCCTGATCGCCAGGCGTGGGGGCGGCGGATGCACTGTTCAGGCCCACGCAGGTGAGCAGGAAGGTGCAGAGCAATAACCGGGTCCATGGCAATAACGAAGACATGTTCGATCCATCGAAAATCAAGGGCCGCGAAACTAACATCGAACTTCCAGCTCGCCTAGAAACGGGCGAAGTGGGGCCGTTCGACTGATTAGTTTTCTAACCTGTTGATTATTAATAATAATTTTTCACCAAAAGAGTTTAAGTCGGGCACTTGCGGTGATTATTCCGACAAGCGGCAACTGTTTTGATGGCGATTCGACGAATGACTTTCTGACTGCCATTACTTAGCCATCAGGTGTTCGTCGAGTTAGGTTAGTACCGGAGAAGGGGGAAAAGTTCGCGGGGGTTTTGTGAATTGGATCCCATTTATCGGAATTCCAACAAGAGGAGGGAACCACTGCAAGCGATGGGTGGAAATACTACCTGTGGGAGCGGGCTTGCCCGCGAAGGCGGTGTGTCAGTTAATAAAACTCTTACTGCACTACCGCTTTCGCAGGCAAGCCAGCTCCCACATTGGATCTTCATTGCTTTGAGCATTGCATTCGCTTAACGCTAGCCAATGCCCTTGTCTTTGTCGGGCACCAGGGTCAGGCCGGGGCGTTCGACGTCGCGGGAGACGTGGGATTTCACTTCTTCGACGCCGCCTTCTTCGTCGTTGTGGATCACCAGCACGCCAGGGCGGCGCAGTTGTTCGAGGTCGCCATCGCCCAGGTTGAAACTTTCACTCAGGTGCTGGTCGCTCAGTGCATTCGCCTCGGCGCGGCGCTGGGCGAATTTGCGCCCGCGATGCTGCTGATAGCGTGCCCAGCTGATCAGGATCACCGCATTGAACAGCGCGATCCACAGGTAAACCTGCAAGGTGTTGAGCGCAGCAAAGATAGGCGCCTCAATGCGTGGGCCGCCGTGGGTTTCAAGCATGGCGCTGATGCCTCGCGCCAGCAGCCAGATCAACCCACCCCAGGCCAGCAGGGTCAGCAGCACATCGACGATCCACATCAGTGTGTTTTGGCGAGTTCTGACCAGTTTCATAGTCACGCCTCCTCTTGTGCAGGTTTGATACCGCGGTCCGGGCTGACCCAGCGGGCGCGTTTCTGGTGTTGGTTGAACAACACCTTGGGAAAGCTGACCAGGGTGGTGAGCAGGCTCACCAGCCAGAACACCATCGGGTACCACACGGTCCAGAACAGGGTTTTCCAAAGGTCCTTTTCGTAGCGCCGGTCGATCAGGATGCTCACCGCAAACTGCAGCAGGCACACCATCGCCAGCACCAGGCCGGTGAACGCGGGCGGCACCAAAGAGCTCACGGTGATCGCCGCCGGCAGCGTGACGAATTTACCCAAGGCCCAGAAGATCACCGACAGCAGGAAGGTGAAGGCCCAACCGGTGGACAGGCAGTACTCGAACAGCAGCGGCCACAGGTAGCGGTGGCGCCATTGCCAGATGCCACGGATGTTCTTGAACAGCACTTCGGCGCCGCCCTGGGCCCAACGCAGGCGTTGTTTCCAGAGGCCGCCGACGGTTTCGGGCATGAGGATCCAGCACAGCGCGCGCGGCTCGTAGAAGATCGCCCAGTGATCGAGTTGCAGCTTCCAACTGACATCGATGTCCTCGGTGATCATGTCGGTGCTCCAGTAGTCGATGCGGTCCAGGGCCTTCTTGCGAAACGCCACCACCACACCGGAGACCGTGAAGATCCGACCGAATACCCGCTGGGTACGCTTGATCAAACCGATGATCGAGGAGAACTCGCCCACCTGCACCCGGCCGATCAGGGTGGAGCGGGTACGAATGCGTGGGTTGCCGGTGACGGCACCCAGGCGCGGGTTGTCGAGCATCGGCGCAACCATATAGGCGGCCGCGTTTTTGTCGAGCAAGGCATCGCCGTCGATGCACACCAGGTATTCGCTGCGGGCAGCCACGGCGCCCATGCGCAGGGCCACAGCCTTGCCCTGGTTCTGCGCCAGGTGCAGCACGCGCAAGCGCGGGTGTTGCAGCGCCAGGGCATCGAGTACTGCGGCGGTGTTGTCGCTGGAGCCGTCGTTGACCGCGATCACTTCGATGTTCGGGTACACCTGGCCGAGGGCCGCGCCAATGGTGTCAGCGACGTTATCGCCCTCGTTGTAGCAAGGGATGATGATCGAGATCAGCGGCTCGCCGGCCAGGGTCGGCGCCGGCGTGTCTTCTTTCCACGGCCAGTGGCGTTCCCAGTGCAGCCAGAAATACAGGCCACCGGCGATCCACAACGCCGACATGAACAACGGGTAGAAGAACACGAAGTCCATCAGGAACTGCCCGGTCACCAGGAAGATCAGGCCCAGGGGCAAGCCCAGTACCAGTGCCAGCACGAATATAGCCAGGATTCTGTCAACCATGATCAAGGGTTCCACTGGTTGGAAAGGGCCGGACGTATGGTCTTCAAGTCCGGGGAGTTTTCCAGGAAGTTGTCCGGGTAGTAGCCGAAACTGGTGACGCCCTGGCGTTTGAGTACACCCATCCACTCTGCCAATTGCTCAGCGCTGATATCCGGCGCGGCTTGGGTGCGCCAGTCTTTGGCTTGCAATTCGAAGATGGTTTTTTCCATCGCGCCGGGGCGCGTCTTGACCGTGGCGATGAGTTTTTCCAGCCAGGCGTTGGAGGTTTTCACTTCCTGGCCTTCCATCAACGGCATGGCCATCGGCGCTGTCCAGTCGTAGGCCTGGAGGAAGTCATCGAGGTTCTGCGCGAACCAGGTTTCGCTGCCAGGGTTGAGCATGGGCTCGGCGAAAATATTGCGCGCCGTCAGCACCTGCGGGCCACGGATGGCGCGGACCTTGGCGGTGAGCTCATGGGTAAAGTCGATCAGGTAGCGGCTTTTGAAGCGGGTCCAACGCTGCATCACGACCGGGTCGGCACGCAGGGCGGCGATGGTGTTCGGCAAGCCTTGGGCGGCGTAGGCCTTGAGCGCTGCGGGGCTGGCGTCTTCGAAGTCGTTGAACACCGCGTCATCGTGGTAAAGGATGCCGTCGATCGGCCCTACACGCGCCAGGTCTTGGTAGATCTCACCGATGATCTGCCGCACCTTGGGATCAAACGGCGACAGGCGCTTGTATTGATCCGGGTCGGGGCCGACCTGTCCCGTTTTCGGGTCCCAGCGGGTGACACGCGGCAGCTTGGGGTCCAGGGCAAAACTCAGCACCGGCATCCAGGCGTACACACTGGCATGGGCACGGGTGTGCAACTGCCAGGCGACCCGGTTGAACAGATCGGCCCGCATCGGCAGGTGACGGTTAGGGAAGTACAGCGAATGCACCAGGCCGTCGCCCTTGGGGTCGGCAAAGGCTTGCAGGAAGACGGTGCCGGCGCCCATGTCCACCACGCGCTGAACCAACACGTCGAGGTTGCGCGCCTGTTGGGCCGGGTCGGGGTCGTACACGTTGTCCAGGTCTACGTGCAGCACGCGCATCGGCGCCTTGGCCTGCACGGCCACCATGCTGTTGGCAAAATGCTCGCCGTCCGGGTCGGAGGCCACCAGAAAGCGTGGGCTGTTCATCAGGTTGCCGAGGTCGTCGAGCCCATCCTCCAGGGTCAACGCCATTTCATAGCCGTGCTCGCCGACCACCGCCAACGAGGTGCCATCGGCGGCCCCGTACGGCCACACCCACACACGCGGCGCCTTGCCGGTGACGGTTCGAATTTTGTTCGAAATCGCGGCGACGTCAGCCCGCATGCGCGCCTGGAACTGCGCTTCGCTTTCGTAGCCGTTGGTCTTGGGGTCAAAGCTTCGCGTGGTGGCGGCCGGTTCCAGGTTGCCCTGGGGGTTGGCCAGGATGCCCTTGTGGTTGGCATCGGTGTGGGCGGCAATTTCCACCAGGCCCGACTGGGACACTTCGCGAATCTGCTGCCACGTCAGGAATTCTCCCCGTGGTCGTGGCGTACCGGCAAAATCCACCGGTTGATTCAACGGCGTGTCGATCCAGGACCCCACCGGCGCCAGCAATGCAGGCCAGTGGTAGGCGCGCAGAATCGGCATCACGCGGGTGTAGAAGCTGGAATAACCGTCATCGAAGCTGAGCATCACCGCCTTGGGCGGCAATGCCGGGCCGCCGCGCCGGGCTGCCAGGATCTGGTCGACGCTGACCGCCTGGTAGCCGTTTTCGCGCAGCCAGGCCAGCTGCTCGATCAATCGCTCTGTGCGCACCGCCACCACGGCTTGATCGGGGTCGCGATCTTCCACGTCGTGATAGGCAATGCCCAAAAAGTGGTTCTTCGGCCACGGCGCTTCGTTGGGCGCTATCGGCCGTTCGGCGGGTGGGGTGTAGGGCGCGGGTTGTTGGGCGCAGGCGGCGGCCAGCATTACACCCAGGACCAACAAGCAACGGCTGAGGACGGTCATGGTCAGGCTCTTTTAGAAACGGTAAGTGAGGTCGACGAGCAGGCGCAGATCGCGTTCGCGATCACCGTCATAAGGTCGGCTGATCAGGCTGAGGTTGGCGCCCATTTCCAGTACGTCGTTCCAGCGATAGCGTTGGCCGTAGCCAATCAAGCCGATACCGCCGGTGGAATAGTCACGCTGACTGTAGGTACCCGCGCCGATTTGGAACTGCTGACTCCACTGGGTTTCGTAGCGGTGATAGAGCACGTGATTGACGTTGATCATGGGCAACACTGTGAAGTCCGACTTCGGGTTGAAGTACACGGTGTCTTCCTTGCTGTTGCGGCTGGCGCCCACTTCCAGGCCCAGGTCCACTTGCACATGGGGCGAGCTGTAGAGGCCTTCGCGGCCGGTGAGCAAGGCTTCGAAGCGGTCGTTGCCATCGCTGAAATGGGACGGGCTGAGGGTCAGCTTCCATTCGCGGCTTTCGTTGGCGCGCCAGCGGATAAAACCGCTGCCGCCGTTGGCTGTGACGCCGTCATTCAGGGCCCGCAACGGTGTGGTGCTGAGCAAATAGCCAAGGCTGCCGCCGTATTGCCAGTGGTCGTTGATGTCGCGGGCAATCGACACGCTGGCGCCTTGCTTGGAACCGTCGCCATAGGAGTGGTTGGACACTTCGGCTTCGATGGTCATGTCACGGGTACGACGCTCCACGCCCACGCGCTGCCAGCGATGTTGGCCAGTGCCTTCCTCGAAGTCGGCGGTGGCATAGCCGGCACCGGCGAACAGGCGCCAGTCTTCGTCGATGGGCGGCGTGTAGATCACGCTTTCAATGCCCCAGTCTCGGCTGCCGGAGACGGCACCGGCGTCGTTGTTATTACCGCCACCGTAGCTTTTGCCGGTGTAGGCCTCGACACGCAGCTCGGCCATGTCGTGCACATCGCGCAGGCGGCTCAGGCGCTGCACCTGACGGTTGTCCGGGTTGCGGGCGAGCACGTCGTCGGTGAGCGCGTCCATCTGCCGCCATTCTTGCAAGTCCATGGCGGTATAGGCTTGGGAGACTTCCAGGCCGATGTCGCGGGGGGCCTGGGTTTCGGTTTCCTTGAGCGTGCCTTCGGCGCGGCGCGGCCAGTCGCGGGCGCGGTACATGTCGGCCTGGGCCAGGCGCAGACCCACGTTGCCCGGTGCCTTGGCCACCAGCGCTTCCAGGCTGGCCTCGCTACCGGGCAGGTCACCGCCATAGGTACCGGCCTGGGCGGATAATTGTTGGGCGTCCATCCAGTTGTCATTGGGGTTACCAATGGGCAAGCCCTTGAGCTCAACGCGGGGGTTTTGCTCCTTGGCCAGGTTGTTGGCGACCTGGCGGGCCTCTTCGACCTTGTCGCTTTCCAACAAGGCGTAGAACAGCGCCGTGCTGTCATCGACCCGATAGCTGGCGTCGGTGTCGGGCGCGGTGAGTACCTGGCGATACAACGGCTCGGCCTTTTCCGGCTGGCGCTGTTCCAGGTAAGAGCCGGCGACCCAACGCAAGGCGTAGGTGGGCAGTTGCACGCCTTCGCCAGTGAGGGTCTGGTAATCGCGGATCACCTCGGCATGCCGTGCTCGCGCTTTGAGCGCGCCCAAGCGGTCGATACGCCAGCGGATGACGTCGTCCTTGGCTGTGGCGTCGGGAGCCCAGCGGCTGATCAGTTTGTCGTAGTCCTGCAGGGCACGGTCAGCGATGACGTAGCGTTCCTTTTCGCTGCGCGTGGCGAACTCGGCCATGCGCACCCGCTCGGCGGCAAGGTCGCCTTCGAGGCGGCGCTGGGTGACGGCGTCCACCAGCCCCGGGCGCTTGGCTGAGAGGCGCAGTGCCGGCTCCGGCAGCCGCGCCTTTTGCAGGGCGACGATGTATTCACGGGCCACTTCGGGCTTGTCACCGGCGCGGATAAAGGCTTGGTCAAATTCGAACAGCGCGTCGTAGTTCAAACCGGCACGTGTCAGCGCATAGCCCAGGGCCATGCGGCGGTTGGGGTCATTGGGTTGGGCCGCCACCAGCGTACGCAGACGTTGCACCGCTTCGTTGGCTTTACCGCCATCGGCCTGGGTGAGGGCCTGGCCCAGTTGCAGGTCGATGTTATTGGGTTCACGCAGCAACGCCTGGCGATAGACCGCTTCGGCCTGAGCCCACTGCTTTTGATTGCGATAAGTGCGCGCCACCGTGGCGAGTGCCTGGGTGGTGAGGTTGCGATGCTTGCCTTGCGCTTCGTACACCTTGAGCACTTCGGCGTCTTGCCCGGCCCAACCGGCGATCACCAGGTGGTCACTGACCTGACCTGGGGTCTGGCGCTCGGCGGAGAGTTGGCGCAGTTGGGTCAGCGCCGGCGTGAAGTGGCCGTTGCGGGCCTGGATGATCAGGGCGTCGTAGGCTGGGTCGGCAAACGCAAGGCCTGGAACCAGCAATTGGCTGCACAGGGCGGCCCCGATAAGCAGACGCAACCGGCCTGAGGCACTGTAGGGGTGGTTTCGCAGCATATCGTGAGCTTCCTTACACACGGAAAGCCCTAACGATAGATGGTCCTGAGCGAAACGCATCAGGGTGTCGGCGTCTCGGGACCCGACCTAGCTTTCCTGTAGGAACTATCTCTTAGCGAAGTAGGGGGAAGCACAATTTCGAACAATTGTTCAGAATTGTACGATTAATATTTTTTGCCCCTCACAAAAAACAAATGTGGGAGCCGGATTCGGGTGGGAGCCGGGCTTGCCCGCGATGCAGGCACCTCGGTTATTCAGCCAGACCGAGGCGATGCTATCGCAGGCAAGCCAGCTCCCACACAAGCCCGCTCCCACATTTTTTACTGCATTTCAGGTTTATTGGGCGCCGCTGACCGCACCGGCTTTGGACATCACAAAGCTGAGGAACTGCTCAACGGTCATCTTCTGGCCGTTGAAGGTCACTTCGTTATTGGCGTAGTGCAGCTTGGAGACCACATCGGTACCCACCAGGGTCGCCAGTTGAGTGCCGACCGCCATGCTGCTGACCATCTCGGCCGCCATCTGCGATTGCTGCTCGATGGCTTGCGGGTCGGTCACGCCGCCCACCTGGGCTTGCAGGGCCGCCACGTCGCTGATCATCGGCTTGGACAGGGTGAGGTTGGCATCCAGCAGCGACACCATTTGCTTGCCCAGCTCAACCGGTGGCAGTTCCATGGACGTTGGCTTGGTCAGGTCCACCACCAGGTTGAACTTGCTTTCGCCACGGGTGGTTTTGAGCGACAGGTTTTCCACGGCCAGTTGCGGCTTGGCGGCCAGCACCTGGTTGACGTTGGCTTCGGCCAGGGCTTGCTCGGCTTCGGTCATTTGCAGCTCCGGCACCGGTTGACCGGCAGCGGCGGCGGCTTGCACCGGTTGCATTTTGTCCTGGTAGAGCTTGGTCAGCACCAGCATCGCCGGGATGTCGACGTTCTTCATGCTCACGGCCATGGCGGCCGAACCGACTGCTTTGCCCTGGTAGCCGATCTCGTCGATCTTGTAGTCGACGCGGCCAGCCAGGTTGTTGTCCTTGGTCTCGCTGGAGTCTTTCTGCTCGAAGCCTTTGAGGGTCAACACGGCTTTCTGCGGGCCGAAGGTGACCTTGGTGTCGGTCAGCTCCACGGTGTTCTGGCCGGTGTAGAAACCGAAGGTGGTTTTTTCCAGGTTGCTGGCCACGGTCAGGCCGGCCAGTTCCGCTTCGAACGGTGCGCCTTCGGCGTCCACTGCGGCAACTTTGAGGCTGTTCATGAAGCCTTCGGCCTTGACCTTCTGGCCTTCGGCGCTGCTGTCGAAGTTGAGGTTGGCGCCGGAGAAGCTCACCGACGAGGTGGCATCCTTGAATTCCAGAGGCAGCAATTCGATGTTGCCGCTGACCGAACGGCTATAGCCGATATTCGCCACGCCTTTGAGCGGCGACACGTCTTTGCTGGCGGCGAACCATTTTTCGGTGGTGGGGTTCTTTTCCAGTTCGTAGTGACTGGTGGCCATGACCGGCAACCACTTGAGGGTCACCAGGCGCGAGAACGGCAGCGGGCCGTGTTCGATATGGTCGACGAACAGCAATTCAGGGTTCGGGTTGTCTTCGCCGAACACGCTGCCTTGGCCCTTGAGGCGATAATGCGCGGTGCTGCTGAACACGCCACGGTCCAGGGACACCAGCTCCAGGGTCACGCTGCCATCGACGCCGGCCATGGAGGTCTGCAGTTCTTTATTGGCGCTCTGGATAGCGGTTTGCAGGACCGGCTCCAGTTGTTTACCGGTGTACCAGGCACCGCCCGCACTGACGGCGCCGACGGCGACAACAAAACCCAAGAAAACAACGGCTGGCTTATTCATGAAGTGACCTGATCAAATCCTGTGAGAAGTGGGCTGTCTTCCTTGAACCCCTGAGGGGATTGGCTCAAGCCCGCCGAAAACGGGGGAAGATTAGCACTGGCGGGCGTAAACGGCCCAGCCTTTCAGAGGGATCAGTTCAGCAGGAGTTCAGGAGTACTCTTGTTCGACTTCATCCAGTTGGTGATCAAAACTCTTCAAGCGCGCGGTCCAGGTGTACACCAGCACCTCGAACTCGCGGTGTATCACGGCATTGCCGGGGGTGTCGGCCTTGGGGTCGCAAAAGTCCAGCTGGTAGCGCTCGCGGGCCATTTGAGTGGCCACGTCGGACAATTCCCGCGCGTTATCCAGCCAGTGCCTACCGTCAGCAACCTGTCGGTCCAGCAGCACGCATTGTTTTTTCAGGACTTCGAGGCTTTTTTCCAGCGGCGTGCCGGTGAGGTCGCCCATGACTTCCTGGAACGTGCGCCCCGGCTGCCAGTAACTGCCCCAGAAATAGCGGTCGAATACGGTTTCGACGCGGCGCAGGGCAACCTTGGTGTCCCAGATCGCCACGCGGGTCTTGCCTTGTTCGAGGAGTTTTTTCTTCACCCGCTGGTTTTGATACGACGCCCAGGCCACCACGCCGATGGACAAGGTGCCGATCACCAGGCAGGCGCTGTCGAGGAACACCATGGCCTTGTCGAGTTGATGGGCGAGCATGACGCCGTAAAAATACGCGGCCGATAACAAAACCAGTGCGAAGAGCACGCACCAGAAAGCGGGAGCATAAGGGTTTTTCATTCTTGGAATCCCCATGAGCAAACGCGAGCTTTGTCGGGTGAAGCGTCACGACGCCTCACCTGACAAAGCATAGCAATCACCTCACGGTTTGCCGGGTTTTACCCCTTGCGTTCGTCCGCTTTCCCAACCGCCGCCCAGGGCCAGGAACAGATCGATCTGGCTCATGGCAACCTGGGTGTTGGCCGCCGCCAGTTGCGCACGCATATCGGTGTAGGTGCGCGTGGCTTGCAGGTCGGCCAGGAAGGATTCGCGGCCGGCCTGGAAGAAGCGATGGGTCTGGCCGGCGGCTTCTCGCGCCGACTGTTCGGCGTCGGCCAGGGCGTCGCGGCGTTGCAACACGGCGGTGTATTGGGCCAGGCCGGTCTGGGTTTCGCGGATGGCGTTGAGCACCACGCCGTCGAAGTGGGCCAAGGCGCCCTGGGTCGCGGCTTCAGCTTCATGCACGCGGGCGCGGGCGCCGTTGGTCGGTACAGTCCAGCTGATCATTGGGCCAAAGCCCCAGCGGTTGGTAGCAGGCGTGCCGAGGTTTTCCAGCAAGCCGACGGTGCCGACCGTGGCGCCGATGCTGATATCCGGGTACAACGCGCCGGTCGCCACGCCGATGCGTGCCGTAGCGGCGGCCAATTGGCGTTCGGCCTGGCGCACATCAGGGCGGCGCTTGAGCAGCGTGGCGCCGTCGCCTACTGGCAGCAATTGAGCGATATGCGGCAGCTCAGCGCAGGTGCCCGTGCCGGCTGGCAGTTGGTCGACCGGTTTGGCCAGCAACATCGACAGCCGGAACAGCGCCGCCTGACGCGAGGCTTCATAGCGCGGTATGTCGGCGCGCAAGGATTTGTATTGGGTTTGCGAGCGAGTCACCTGAGTCTCATCGCCCCGCCCGGCATCGCGCAGGCGCTGGGTCAGTTTGGTGCTCTGGGCTTGCAGGTCGAGGGACTCGTTGGCAATCGCCAGTTCTTCGTTGGCCGCGCACACCTGGGTATAGGAGCGCACCACATCGGCCACCAGGGTGATGCGGGCGATATCCGCCGCGGCCTGGGTCGCGTCGGCGCTGGCCTGGGCGCTTTCGATGCCACGCTGCAAGGTGCCGAACAGGTCGAATTGATAAGACGTGGTAATCCCGACGCTACCGATATTGCCGACCGGGACTTTGTCCGGCAGCAAGAAGGCCTCGCCAGACTCCTGCAAGCGCTGGGCCTCGGCCTTGACGCCGGCACTCCAGCCGCCAGCGGATTCAGCCTGCTGCACCTGGTAACGCGAGCGCTGCAGGTTGGCGGCGGCCACGCGCAGGTCGGTGTTGGAGGCCATGGCCTGGCGCACCAGTTCGTCCAGGCGCGGGTCTTTGTACAGCTTCCACCAATCGGCCGGCACCGGTGCCGAGACGACGTTGCTGCCCTCGCCCATGATCGGCCCTTGCAGGTCGCCACGGTTGACGGCGGCCTGTTCCGGCAGTTTGTAATCGGGCCCCACCACTTGGCAGGCCGACAGCAACAACCCCAGGGAAGCGGTTGCCAGAAGCCGCTTCATGGTTTGTCCCCGTCTTTGACCTTGTCGTCGATGATCGACACCGTCGCGGTGCGCCCGGCGATCATGCGAAAGTCCGCCGGCACGTCATCAAAGGCGATACGCACCGGGATCCGCTGGGCCAGGCGCACCCAACTGAACGCCGGGTTGACGTTGGGCAACAGGTTGGAGCCGCTGCTGCGGTCGCGGTCTTCGATACCGGCGACGATGCTTTGCACGTGGCCATGCAGGCGCGCATTGTCGCCGATCACACGGATGTCCACGCCCATGCCGACATGGATGCCGTCGAGCTTGGTCTCTTCGAAGTAACCGTCGATGTGGAAGGAATTGCTGTCCACCACCGACAGCACCGGGCGCCCGGCGGTGACGAATTCCTGGGTACGCGGTGCGCGGTCGTTGACGTAGCCGTCCACGGGGCTGCGGATCACCGAGCGGTCGAGGTTGAGTTGGGCGGAGTCCACTGTCACCTGGGCTTCGGCCAGGGCCGACTGGGCGCGGGCGACGCGGGACTGGCTCTCTTCCAGTTGCTCGCTGGGCACCAGGTTGCCCAGGCCACGGTTACGCTTGTACTCACGCTGGGCCTGGGCCAGGGTTTCCTGGCGGTCGGCCACGGCAGCCTGGGCTTGGCGCAGGGCCAGCTTGAAGCGGTCCGGGTCAACGGCGAAGAGCACCTGGCCCTTGCTCACCAACTGGTTGTCGCGCACGTCCACGCGCTGGATCAGCCCGGACACGTCCGGAGCGATCTGCACGATGTCGGCACGGATGTGGCCGTCACGGGTCCAGGGCGCAAACATGTAGTACATGACCATGCGCCACACCACGACGACCGCGAAACTCACGACCAACAACGTCAGGACGACACGGCCGATAGTCAAAAAAGGTTTTTTCATGTCATCAAATATCGACTGAGTGAGTCCACAGCGCCCAGCAACAGCGCGTAGAGCCCCACATTGAACAATGCCCGGTGCCAGACCAGGCGATAGAAGTGCATGCGCGTCAACAGCCCGTGCACCACCAGAAACAACACATAAGTAATGCCCATCAGCACCAGCAGCGTGGGCAGGAACACCCCGCTGATATCCAGGTCACCGATCATAAAGGCGCTCCATCGGGTAGCGGCGCTTCCATTTCCGTGCCGCCAATGAATTCCACACCGGGCAACAACGCCAGGCGCAGGCCGGCCAAGGCGTGCAGCAGGTGCAGGCGGGTCTCGTCTTCGTTTTGCAGGCCCTGGCCGTTGAGGGCGCGACGCGTGCGGTCCAGGGTCATCAGCAGACCGCTGGGCGCGGGCAAGCGTTCACCCGCCTTCAGACAGGCCTTGAAGTAACCGCCCACACCTTCCACCACCTGGTTGAGCAACACCCGTGGCACACCGAGGATGCGTGGCGAGTAGGCCAACAAGTCGAGCAGGTTCAGCGCCACGCGCAGGTCGCGCAGGGCGATGCCGGTGTCCTGGCCGGTGAGGGCCAGGCGCGGCAGGTGCTGCATCAGGCGGTCGAGCATTTGTGCGGCCATGTGCCGGTGCTCGGCCAGGGTGGCAGGCTCGGTGAGGCTGACGATGTCGCGCCAGCTGAAACGGGTGAGGCGCTTGGCCGCCAGTTCAGCGCCGAAGGGTCGGGCGATCAAGGTCCACACGAACGCGAACAGCAGGCCCACCGGCCCCGCTAGGTTGACGTTGGCGAAGTTGAGAAAGTCGGCGTCATAGGCGCCCTGGATGCTGATGAAGGACGACGTATTGACCAGCGTCAGCAACATGCCCAGGTAGAAACGTGGCTGCACCGTAAGCGTGCCGATGCAGATAAACGGCACGGCGAAGGCCAGCACCAGCATGGGGAAGTCATGCAGGTTGGGCAGCACCAGAAACAGGTACAGGCTGGCGAACAGCACCGACATGGCGGTCCAGAAAAAGAACCGATAGATCTGCGGCGCCGGGTCGTCCATCGAGGCGAAAAAGCTGCAGGCGACGGCGGCAAGGATCACGGCGCTGCCGCCGTCGGTCCAGCCCAGCAGAATCCACAATACCGAAGCGACAATGATTGCGGTGACGGTGGAAAACGCCGAGTAGAACATCAGCCCACGGTCGAGGAATGGCGTGAGCCGGCCCAGGCGCCAGTGGCGGTAGACAGCGCGCCAGGTGTCCTGGCTTTCGCACTGAATGGCGGCTTGCAGGCTGCGGCAGTCTTGCCACAGGTCGACCCATTCGCCCAGGCGGTATAGGGCGTTGGAGAACAGCAAGGTGTGACGGTCATCCAGCGCTTCGCCTTGGGGTTGCGCGGCGTCGATCTTGTCACGCAGCACGCGCCAGCGATCCAGGGGCGCTTGTTCGGTGGTGCTTTGCAGCCAGGCATTGGCCTCTTCCAACAGCGGCGTGAGCTGATCGAGAAACTCCGGCGCACGGTGCTCAATGGCGTACACCGCATCATCCAACGCGTCGATCACCGGCAGCAGGTGAATCATGCGCCCGCGCAGTTCCTTGGTGTTGCGCACCGTCTGCGGGCGCGCGCCTTCGTGGGGCAGTTGGCCGATCATCAATTCGAGGGTGTTGAAGGTGGCGACCATGCCGCCGCGCAGGTTGCTGACTTCTTCGGGGTCGACCTTGCGGCTGAGAAAGCGCTGGCTGTAGACCTGCGCGTCGCTGAACCACTTGGCCACCGAGCCATCGAACACCGGCATCAGGCGCCGGGGCCAGAACATCGCGCCCACCACCGCCGCGACCGCGATGCCGAGGAAAATTTCTTCGGTACGCGCCTCCGCCACATCCCAGACCGCCAAGGGGTTATCCACCACCGGCAGAGCAATCAGCGGCAAGGTGTAGCCGGCCAGCATCAGGGCGTAGTTATTCGCGGTGCGCAGGTGCATGGACAGAAACAGCAAAGTGCCGGTCCACAACGCAATCACCACCACCAGAATGTAGGGTGACTGCACGAACATCGGCACAAACAGCACCGCCGCCGCCGCGCCCATCAAGGTGCCGATGGCGCGGTACAGGGCTTTGGAACTGGTAGGGCCGACAAACGGGCTGGAGACGATATACACCGTGGCCATCGCCCAGTACGGACGCGGCATTTGCATAAGCATGGCGATGTACAGCGCGATCATCGACGCGGCGAAGGTACGCACCCCGTAGAACCAGTCGCGGGCAGGCGGGAAGCCGGTAAAAAATCCGTTCAAGACGACACAGCCTCAGCCGCTTCGAAGGCGCGCAAGACACGCAGTGCGGCTTGCAGATCGTCGGGGGCGATATCTGCTAACACATCCTTGCGCAGGCGCACCAGTTGCGCTTCCACCGCTTGCACCAACTCACGGCCACGCTCGGTAAGGCTCAGGGCCTTGGCGCGGCGGTCGTGGATGTCTTCGGTGCGGCAGACGTAGCCGTCACCGCACAGCCGGTCGAGCAGGCGCACCAGTGATGGGCTTTCCATACCGGAGGCCTGGGCGACTTTGACTTGATGCACACCGTCACCCAAGCGACCGATCATCAACAACGGCACGGCGCAGGCTTCGGAGATGCCATAGCTCACCAGCGTGGTCTGGCAGATTTTGCGCCAATTACGGGCGCCCACCACCATGCTGCTGCTGAGGCTCATCTGGAGTTGTTCGAGGGATTGAGGCACTGGATAGTTCGCATACAGTTAGTTTGCTAACTATCAATATGGTGGAGGAAGGGTTCGCCGTCAAGTTTTGAAACAATTTCGCAGATGAGTGGTGGGATGCGCGTTTCAGGGTGGGCATCAGCCATCGCTCATTTTGCCCCCGCCTTTTTTTCATACGCCTCATCTGGCGTGACTGGATGACCTCTTACTCGCCCATCAACCTCAGGCTCTCGTTCTCAATAAACCCAAACACCTCCTCCGCCACGCTGTACTGAAACTGCTTACGCCGATGCTTGGAAAGCTTCCCACCGTTATCCAGGCACATCATCACCAGCTTCGACAAATCACTGCCGCGCACGTCGTAGCGTTGGTTCACCGCTTTGATCACACGGTCGTAGCGGTCGAGGAATTCGGTTTCTTCGCGCAGTTCGACTTCCAGTGCGCGGCGGGCCATTTGCAGGGTGAATTCGACGCAGCGGGTGGCGTCCCAGTAGCGGTAGATCGAGGGGTGGCCAATGAAGTCGAACGCCATATGGTCCGCATCCAGCCAGGTGACGTTCCAGAATTCACGGGTTGGCTGGGAAAAGGTTTTGAGCGCTTGCAGGTAGGCTTGCTCTTCATGCTTCATGGCGACAGAGACCGGTAGCAGCAAACCATTTTCCAGTGCGCCGTAGTGGCAGAGCGTCTGGTGAATCAGGAAGCGAGACAGGCGCCCATTACCGTCCATGAACGGGTGCAGGAAGACGAAACCGAAAGCGGTGACCGCGGCCGCAACCAAAGGATCGACGTCTCGCAAGGGCTGGTTGGCGAAGGCCATCAGCTCTTCCATCAATTCCTGGCAAAGCGCGGGGGCTGGCGGTACGTAGCTCACACCGGCTGCGCCACGCAGCCCGTTATGCAGATGGTTCTGTTCGTGGCGAAACGCAACGGCTTTGTCGAAGGGGTTGGAGACGGTGCTGTTTTGCAGCTCGACCAAGTAGTCCTCGGTGAGCAAACGGCCTTCGTGGGCCTGGCGCAGAAGTTGAACGAAGCGACGGGATTTTTCTTCGCTGGGTTGTTCTTTTTCAATGGCAAATGAATCGCGGGTTTCGTGCAGGTACGCCCATTGGATGGCGCGGTCCATCATTTCGGGTGGGAGGATGGCCATGAAGGATTTGGCGCGTGCCAGTATGTCTAGACTCAGTAAAGCGTCGATTTCAGACGTACGCTCGACTGTCGCGCAATAGGCCAATGAGCCCAAACCGTTGAAGTCGATACGCCAGCGGGAATTGCGTGTAGATGGCCCCGTTACGTAGCGTTGCGGATCAAATAGGGGAGAAACTCGGCTGTTGATAGGTTTGCTGTAATCGAGCCGTTGCAACGTCAGGCCCTCCCACAAATAGCAGGCCTTGCGGATGAATACGCCGTTAGGTGCTTTATCCAGCTCTTGCAGCAATTGATCTGCGCTGACCGCGTCAAGTGCCTGAGCGAGAATTGCGAGATTTATGCCTTCGTGCTTGAGGGCAAAAAGAATATGGTCGAGCACCGAATCGGCTGCAGGCGCAACCGCTTGGGGAACAGCAAGGCAATCGCCAATCAACGAGATTCGGGTGACGGGCTTGACCATCGCTGAACGAGCAGGCGCAATGGCTTTCAAACCTAGGAGTTGGTGAAGATGGGCATAGCCGACCAAAGACATCGCGCAACCTCAGAAAAAGTTCACTTGCGCGATTAAAGCCTAGATTTTTTCAAGCCTCATCAATTTTTTTCAAGTTTTGGTCTTTCTGCTCAGTTTTTTGCACCCCTCGCCCACCCCGCAACATCAAATTCAACTCATCCACCACCACCGCCCAATCCGCATCGTCCAGAATCTCCTCACGCAAAAACGCCCTCTGGCTCTCCGTCCAAAAAAACGCCTCCGCGAGTTTCAACTCCGGCTTGAGCGGCGAATGAGAGGCGACAAATTGCTCAATACTGACCGGGTCATCCGGCAAGCCAAGCTGTTTGAACAAAGCCGGCAAGCTGTGCAGTGGCGATTCCATGAAAGGCTCCTCATCAGTAGGTTGAAGTGAGTCTAGCGGCAGCCTTCAGGTTGCGGCGCCGGTGCGTTGCATAGCACGAACAACCGGGCCCTGGCGCCACCGCCGTCCTGGCGACTGAGTTCGCGCCAGCCGTTGGGCAGTGGCGCGAATTCATCCAGGGCTTCGTTGCTGCTGATCAACCATACCCGTCGCGTTTGAGCAGGCAGTGCTGAGAGGCGGTCCAGATAGATGCGGCCACCGTCCTGGTCCACCAGTGTGCCGAAACCATAGGCGTTCGGGCGAGTGGCAGTGCCGTCGGGCTTGGGCGGCGTGTAGAGCTGCAGTTGGGCGTCGGTCTGGTCGTAATACACGTAGCTGAGGTACCACATCATGTCACTCAGGACGATGCGGTCGCCTTCCTGATAGTTGCGATTGACGAACTCCACCGGCACGTTGAACTGGTCGTGTTCATCCACCTCGAAATTGTTCTTTAACCCCAGGAGTTCTACGCCCACAAACAGCGCGAACAACGCCAAGCCCAGCCAGGACAAACGGGAAGGCAAACGGTCGATGGCAAGCGCCAGGACTATCGGCAGGCCTAACGCATACACCGTGAGGTAGCGCTCGATAAACACTGGCGAGATAAAGGACACGCCATAGACCAGTAGCAGCGGCAGCAGGCAAAACAGGGCAGGCAGGCGCGCCGCGCGGTTGCGCCAGGCCTCCAGAACAACCACCACGGCCAGCAGCAGGGGGAACAGCCAGAACAGCGGCGGCCACAGGCCGAGACCGTCATCCTGCAACAGAAACTGCCAGACCATCGACGGCAGGGACAGCAGGTTGACCGGCTCTTCCCAACCAATGTCGCCGCCGACTTTGAGCTGTTCGACGTGCTGCACCAAATCCAGCAGGTTGGGCAGCCAGGGCAGATACACCAACACTATCGCTATGTTGGCGGCCCACCAGGCAGGTCGCGTAATCAAGCGTTGAGCTGGCGCCTGCAATCCCAGATACGCCCAATGCACCAGCACGCACAGCGCGGTGAAGTAGTGGGTATAGAACCCGGCGCTCATTAACAGCACATATACAGCCAAATAACGCGCGCGCTCGGGCTGCCTCACCCAGTACACCAGTGCCAGCGTGGCGCCCAGTAGCCACACGCCCAGAAGCGAATACATGCGCACTTCCTGGCTGTAGCGCACCGCCGTGGGCAGTAGAGCCAGCAGGATCCCCGCCAGCACGGCCGCGCGGCGGGTGGACAGTTGCCGTGTCAGCCAGATGCCCAGGCCCACTACGGCCACACCGGGGATCGCACTCAGGCTGCGAATCGAGCCGATGCTATCGCCGAACACCTCGATCCAACCGCGCAGCAGCAAGAAATACAGCGGCGGGTGCACATCATGGGCTGCGTGAAACCACAGGTCGGCCAGGGCGTATTCGCTGAGCAACAGGCTTGAGCCTTCGTCGCCCCAGATCGCCGCCGAGGTGAGGTGGTAAAACCGCAGGGCCATGGCGAGCGCCAGGATCGGTACCCACCACAGGCGGCTGAGCCAGCCGGCACCTTCCCAGGTCAAGCGATGGAAGGCAGGCAATGCCCCGACTTTTTCGTGTTGCTCTACCACAGACCGACGCATATCGACTCCGCTACTACTGCCCTCTTACAGGACAAACACTGCGCATGCGCAAACACCGCCACTCTAGGCCAAAAACCCTGGCCTCGTCGCTGGAATCGGACAAATCAGCAATTTGTGTAGGCCTTCACCGAAGCACTCGTCGGATCAGGCTATTATTGCCCCTTCTCCAAGGACTCAGGATCAAGGAAACGTTATGCGTATCGGTTTGCTGTCACCTCTGGCCCTGGCCCTGCTGGCCGGTTTTTCCCTACCGGCCCAGGCCAGTTCTGACGACTCGTGCTACCCCGACTGGCGGGTATCGCGTGACGGCTACGAGCCGTGCAGCAACCAACCGTTTCTCAGCCCTGGTAACGACAGCCGGGTGAACCTGCGCCTGTTGCTGGCCGACAAAAAAGCCGCGCCCCTGGCCCCCAATGCCTTGGGCGAAGACGACTTGGCCCAAGGCTTCGGCCCGGTGCCGTTTCCGGTGTATCGCCTGGTGCCGGTTGCGGCCACGGCTGAGGAGCCAGATAACAAGGCTGACGATTCACGCACAGCCGAACTCGACACGCTGCTCCAGCCCCTGGGTATCAAGCGCGAGGAGTACAAGACCGCAGGCCAGGCCTTCCTGAATGGCGAAGGCAGCCGTTGCCGCAGCAATGACGATGACAGCGCCACGGCGTTTATCAGCCAGGTGATCAAGGCCCAGATGCCGCCCGCCGAGCGCGATGTGTTGGTCAAAGCACGCCTGCAATTACTGACCACCTGTGACTGGAGCCGCCAGGTGGTGGACGCACAGCTGACCCCCTCGGCCAACGCCCAGTTGTTTCGTACCTATTTGCAGGCCGCCGGCGATTTCTACAGCGGGCGCTTCGATTACGCCGAGCGCGGGTTCGCCGCCGCCGCCACCAGCGATGTGCCATGGCTGAAGGAAACAGCGCTGTACATGACTGCGCGTACGTCGCTGAATCAGGCCCAGGCCGAAGCCTTCGACGAATACGGCATGCCGCAGCGCGAGCATGTGGATAAGTCGGCCTTGAGCGATGCCGAAGAAGGTTTTCTCAGTTACCTGAAACATTATCCACAGGGCGATTACGTTGCGTCCGCCCGTGGCCTGTTGCGCCGTGTGCACTGGCTGGCGAACGACGACGCCAAGCTTGCCGAAGACTTCACCTGGCAATTTACCGAGGCCACCGACGCCCAGCGCAATGTGAGCGTGGACGAACTGGTGGAAGAGGCCGACCTCAAGTTACTGATGGTCGGCAACAAAGCCGCGAACAGCCCCATGCTGCAAGTGGTCAGCGACCTGATGGCGATGCGCGCACACACTCCGCCGCTATTGAGCCGTGAAGACCTGGATAAGCAAAAGAGCACCTTCGCCACTGAGCCGGCGCTGTTTGACTTCCTGCAAGCGAGCTATGCCCTGTACGTCGAACACCAACCCGACGCGGCCTTGAAGCACCTGCCGGCGGATGTGCCGTCGAGCCTGGATTACTTCGCCTTCAGCCAACAGACCCTGCGCGCCCTGGCCCTGGAAGCCAAGCAGGACTGGAGGGCCGCCGAAGCCCTGTGGCTGCAACTGCTGCCGCTGGCCAAGCAGCCGCTGCAACGCGACCAACTGGAACTGGCCCTGGCCATGAATTACGAGCGCAGCGGCCAATTGGCCAAGGTGTTCGCCGCCGACTCGCCGATCAGCGCCAAGCAAGTGCGCTACATCCTGCTGCGCAACGTCGCCAGCCCCGACCTGCTGCGCCAGCAGATCGCCAACGCCAGCGACCCGATCGAGCGCCAGAGTGCGCAATTCGTGCTGCTCTACAAAGACCTGCTGCGCGGCCAGTACGCCACCTTCGCCGATGACCTCAAGCAGGCCTCGCTCTCTGACGACAAGCTCGGCACCAGCCTGGGCTACACCTATACCAGCGGCCAGACCTTGAAGCTGTTCCAATGGAACGGCGACAAGGCCGAATCCGGCTACGCCTGCCCAAGCATCGCGCAAACCGCCGCGACCTTGCAGGACGACGCGAAAAACCCGCACGCCTTGAACTGCTTCGGCGAGTTCATCCTGCGCAACGGCCTGGACGGCATGCCGTTGGAACAACCGCGCGCCGCCGGCAGCCTGGGCAGCACCGCCTCGGACTTCAAGGGTGAAACCTTCTCGCGTCTGGACGGCTACAAACAGGTGATCGCCAACGCCAAGGCGCCGAAAACCGACAAGGCCTACGCGTTGTTCCGCGCCATCAACTGCTACGCGCCGGCCGGCTACAACAGCTGCGGCGGCGAAGATGTTGCGCCAGCGGTGCGCAAAGCCTGGTTCCGCCAACTCAAAACCGGTTTTGCCGATACCCAGTGGGGCAAATCGCTGCAGTACTACTGGTGAAGTCGCTGTGGCTGGGCTTGCTGTTGCTGGCAAGCCCGGCTTTTGGCGCCGTCGACGCCCGCGACTATGACGCTTTCTGGCTGTGGAGTGGTGTCACGCCGCAGCCAGTGATCAAGCAGGCAAAAACCCTGTACATCCTGCAAGGCCAGATCAACGCCACCCGCCGCGCGCCCCAGCGCGGCGTACAACTCATCGCCCAGGGCATGAGCGTGCCGCGCATTACTCAAGGCCACGTCTGGGTGGTGTACCGCGCCCACACCCTGCGCTGGCCGGAACGGGTCTACACCCAGGTGCTGGGCCAGGTGCAACGCTGGCGAGACGCCGGCAACCCAGTGATCGGTATCCAGATCGATTTCGATGCCCGCACCCAATACCTGCACGAATACGCCGACTTCCTGCGCGACCTGCGCCAACGCCTGCCCGCCGACCTGCGCCTGAGCATCACCGGCCTGATGGACTGGAGCAGCAACGCCGACCCGGCCGCCATCGCCCAGCTCAAGGGCGTGGTGGATGAAGTGGTGGTACAGACGTATCAGGGGCGTCACAGCATCCCGGATTACGCGGCGTATTTGCCGCGGATGAATCGGCTGGGGGTGCCGTTCAAGATTGGCTTGATTCAGGGCGGGGAATGGCAAGAGCCGGGATATTTGCAGTGCAATGAGTGGTTTCGGGGGTATGTGGTGTTTTTGCAGAATCTTTGAAGTTTGGTAACACCTGTAGGAGCGAGCTTGCTCGCGAAAAACGTCAACGATAACGCGTGTTTCCTGATTGAACGCGGCGCCTGTGAGTTTTTCGCGAGCAAGCTCGCTCCTACAAAAAGCCATTAGGGCATCGAGCCGATTTTTTGCAGGTGGCCTTAGAGACTTGGATGATATAAGTTACCTCTACCGCTTTAAAGGGTGATATATCATGCAAGAAACAGCCAAGCCCTACCCCCACAAAGGGTACATCTCAGAGAGAAGCGATGAACTGATGAGAGGTATCGGCAACGGTATCGAAATAGCCCGCATTCGTCGTCGGTTGAAAATTTCCACCATATGCAGCCGCGCGGGCATTACACGGCAGACGTATCAGCGGCTGAGACAGGGCGAGCCCGGCGTCTCCCTCGGCGTGCTGATGAATGTGCTGAGCGCGATGGACTTGGAAGAAGGTATGGCGAGCATTGCGTCACCAGAACTTGACCAGGTTGGCATTACCATGAGCCTCGCCCGTGAGCCTGAGCGAATTCGCACTGAAGGAGAACCCGATGTCCTGGAAGCCGATTGGTAGTGCCTTTGTTTTTTCAGCTCACTTAGTCGGTGACCCGGTCCCTGTTGGCGAGGTGGCCATGCATGGGAATGGATTCGTTTTTCGCTACGCCAACAGTTGGCTCGCGCGGCCCGACGCATTTGCGATTGACCCGCTGAGTTTGCCACTGACCCCTAACCAGTATTCCTCAACGCGCATGTTTGGAGTGCTCGACGACGCAACGCCCGACAATTGGGGCCGGCGTGTTCTGCTGGCGACCCACAAACAGCATCCACAAAACGAAGTTGAATGGCTACTTGCCTCGCGGGGAGCAGGAGTGGGTTGCCTGCTGTTCAGTGCGTCACGAAGTCAGCTGCCACCCCTGCACCCCCCCCCGCAATTTGAAGACCTTGAGAAAATCATGGTGGGCCTTGATCGAGTCGAGAAGGGTGACGTCGACCTGCCTGCGGAAATCGCACGGTTATTCGAGTTTGGGAGTTCCATGGGCGGCGTCAGGCCGAAGGTCACCGTGACCCATGAAGGCAAGGAATGGATTGCTAAACTCGGCCGTAGCGACGATGTGTTCGATCAGCCACGGGCGGAATTCGCCAGCCTTCAAATGGCGGATGCAGCAGGCCTACCCGCAGCCGGGCACAAGTTGGTAGAGGTCGCCGGCAAACCGGTGTTGATGGTCGAGCGTTTTGACCGACATGAAGGCGCTGGCCGCGAGCACTATGTCAGCTGCAACTCTTTGGTAAGCACAGAGAAGCCAAGAATGCGGGTTGATGCGGCTGACGGTGCCGTTTCCTATTCCAGGATCGCCGACGTGTTGAAGAAGGTCTGCGACGATGCCACCTTTGACATGCGCGAGCTTTACAAGCGTATGGCCTTCAACGTGCTCATCGGCAATAGCGACGACCACCTGAAACAAACCGGGCTGCTGCTGACCAGCGCCTCGGGTTATTCCCTTGCGCCAGTATTTGACGTGTTGCCCCACCCTACCCAACTAGGCTTGCAGGCGCTCATCATCGGCAATGAAGGCCGGGTATCGTCTGTCAGTAATTTGCTGAGTACGCCTGAACGCTTTGGGTTGGGGGCGGATGAAGCAAGGTCCATCGTCACGGATATATATGCCGTCGTGCGAGAAGCCTCCGGCTTTTTCGAAGCGGCAGGCTGTAGCGGTGCCGAGGTGCGCATGCTTTCCAATGTGTGTACACGATTTGCAGCGGACCTGGTGTAGGACGGCAACAGAGCGCACCCTTGAAGGGTGCGCGCCGCAGCCAATATCACCTAAACGCTAAGTTACCAATCGTACGTCAGGCTCGACACCACCGTACGCCCTTCCCCGTAGTAGCAATCCAGATCACTGGTGCACTGCGAGACGTAGGTCTTGTTGCTGAGGTTCTGCACGTTCATCGCCAGTTTCACGCCCTTGAGCTTGAGCGGCGAGGCGCCCAGGTCGTAGCTCAGGCTTGCATCGTAGACGCTGTAGGACGGCACGTTGAAGGCGCCTTCGTAGTAGTCGCCCAGGCTTTGACGGGCGTAACGCACGCCAAGCCCTGCACCCAGCCCCGCCAAGGGCGTGTCGCCGAGCACGGTGTAGTTGACCCACATCGAGGCGGTGAGTGGGGAGATGCCGGCCGGGTGGCGACCTTGGCGGCCATCGTTGTCCTTGGTGTATTTGACGTCATTGCGCGCAGCCGAGGCGACCACGTCCCAGGCATCGCTCAAGACGGCCTTGGCTTCCAGTTCAACACCTCGCGAGCGCAGGGCGCCGCTTTGGGTGCTGAAGGTGGTATCCACCGGGTTGGTGGTCAGCACGTTTTCCTGGTCCAGTTGGTACACAGAAGCCTGGATGAAGCTCTTCTGGCCCGGTGGCTGGTACTTCACGCCGACTTCGTACTGTTTGCCGGTGGAGGGTTCGAAGGGTTTTCGGTTCGCATCGGTGCCGGCCAGCGGAAGGAAGGATTCCGAATAGCTGACGAAGGGCGACACGCCGTTATCGAACAGGTACACCAGGCCCGCACGACCGGTGAACGCCTGGTCTTTGCTGGCAAAGCGGGTGTCCTGTATCGGCTCCTTGTTCACCACATTCGCCCAGTCGTAGCGGCCACCGAGTACCAGCACCCATTTATCCAATTTGATCTGGTCCTGCAGATACAGGCCGGTCTGGGTAATGGTGCGATCCCAGCGGTACGGTTGGCCGAAGTTCAAGGGCTGGCCGTACACCGGTTTGAACAGGTCAATGATCGGCGGGTTGCGGTCATACAGGCCATGGAACTGCGAGTTGGAATGGTAGTAGTCCAGGCCAACGATGAAGGTATGGGACAGCGCGCCCGTGTCAAATTCAGCCTGGGCGATGCTGTCCACGCCGAACACTTTGTTGGTCTGCGACCAGTCCACGCCGAAGCGTTGCAGGTAACGCTGGTCTTGCACGCCGGTGTTTGGGTTGGCGACGAAGCGGTAGCCGTGCAATGGCGCGGTGTAGCGGTCGTCGACCTCGGCGTAACGGGCGTTTTGCTTGAGGGTCCAGATGTCGTTGAGGCGATGGGAAACTTCGTAGCCCAGCACGTATTGCTCGCGGTTGTACTGGTTGACGCCCGGCTCGCCGATAAACACATCGCGCTTGATCTTGCCGTTGGGGTTGTCCCACAGCGTGCCGGACGCCGGCAGGCCTTGGGCTTCGGGCACGCCTTTATCTTTCTGGTATTGGGCGAACAGGGTCAGGCTGGTGTCGTCGTTGGGGCGCCAGGTGAGGCTGGGGGCGATGAACTGGCGCTTGTTTTCGACGTAATTGATTTCGTCTTGCGCGTCATTCGCCAGGCCGGTCAGGCGGTAGAGAAACTGGCCCTCCTCGTCCAGCGGGCCGCTCAGGTCGATGGCCGCGCTTTTGTGTTCGTAGGTACCGGCTTCCAGTACCACTTGGTGTATCGGGGTTTCGCTGGGGCGCTTGCTGACCATATTGACGATGCCGCCCGGCTGGTTCTGGCCGTAAAGCACTGACGCCGGGCCTTTGAGCACTTCGATGCGCTCCAGGGAATACGGTTCGATCTGCAACGCGCCCCCGGTGCTGCCACCGCCATAAGGCAGGTGCAGCCCGTCCAGGTACAGCGGCGTGGGCGAGAAGCCGCGTGACGTCGGCTCATCGAACAATTTGACCCGGTCGGCAAAACCGCCGGCGCTCATGCCTGGGGTGTAGAGCAACGCCTGGGTGACACTCTGGGCGCCGCGTGCCTTGATCTCGGCGGCGGTGATCACGTTGATGGTCTGGGGGATTTCCACCAGCGCCGAGTCAGTCTTGCTGCCCGAGGCGCTGCGCTTGGCGACAATACCGTCCACCGGACCCCAGGCGCTTTCCTGCTCTTGCCGGCCGCTGATCTGGGTCGCGCCCAACTGCAAGGCTCCGTCGCCGGAAAGGGCCTGCAACGACCAACCGCCCTGGGATTGCACCGCCGCCAAACCGCTGCCCGCCAGCAAGCGCTGCAACCCCGAACCTACGCCATAACGCCCTTTCAAGCCGGCGCTGCGCTTGCCTTCGGTGAGCGTAGCGTCAACCGACAGCAGGATGCCAGAAGCACTGGCGAAACGGTTCAACGCCTGGTCGAGGCTGCCCGCCGGAATGTCATAGCTGCGCAGCGCTTCGGTGCTTTCCTCGGCTTGAACCATGCTCGGCAGTACAGGAGCCGCCGCCAGCAGGCCGGCAAACAGGCCACGACGCAGCGCGCGGGCCAAAGGTTGGATTGGGTGGTGCGACATTGCATGACTCCCCGTGAGAACGCTTCTTGATTGGCTTTCAAGAGGTATCCCGAACGGGCCACAAAAACCGACAAGCCCTGTACAAAGTATTTTCAGACCCGCGCCTTGATCGTTACCCAGTAACGGGTCACCGCCTGCACGTGCACGGGCAATGAACGCTCCAAGGCCGACAGGATCGCGTCGGTGTCGCTCAGCGGGAACACGCCGGTCAACAGCAGGTTCGACACCGCCTGATCACAGCGCAACAGGCCAGGGCGATACCGGCTCAGTTGCGCCACGAACTCACCCAACGGCTGGCGCTCGGCAACCAGACGATGCTCGGTCCAACTGCTGGCATTGGCGCTCACTGCCGGCAACGCGGTGCTTTGACGGGCGTTGAACCACAGGCTGTCCCCCGCCTGCATATGCACCGGCGTGCCCTGCAACGGCGTGACCCGCAGGCGACCTTCGTACAAATCCACACGGCTGCCGTCGGGCAGTTCACGTACCGCAAAGCGCGTGCCCAACGCCTGCACATCGCCGGCTGGCGTTTCGACGATCAACGGGCGCGAGGCGTCGTGGCCGCTGGTCAGCAAGACCTCGCCACGGATCAGCCGAATACGCCGTTCGGTAGCGCTGAAACGCAGGTCTACGGCACTGTCACTGTTGAGGTCCAGTTGCGTGCCGTCGCTCAAGGTCATATGGCGAATTTCGCCCGTGGCGGTACGCAGCTCTGCGAAGGCCGCTTGCCAGGGCTCGCTGCGTTGCACCAGATAGCCGCTGCCACCGGCCACCAACAACAGGCCGAGCAGTTTGAGCGCGGCACGGCGTTGGGTATCCGGGGTGTCGCGCAATACTGCGCGAGCGCTGTCGGCAGGTACGCCGCCGAGGGTGTGTTGCAGCTGCTGCAAGCGCTGCCAGGCGCGACGATGCTCCGGGTCAGCGGCCTGCCACCGGGCAAACGCCTGGCGCTGCTCGCCCTTGAGCTCACCGCCCCATTGCAGCATCAACCACTCGCTGGCTTGCTCAACAATCGCGGGGGCAATGGGCGCGTCGTGCTTCATTCTTCGTACACCACCTGGTAGCAGGCGACGATGGCACGGGTCATGTACTTTTGCACCGAGCTGACGGTGACGCCCAGGCGCTCGGCGATTTGCGCATAGCTCAAGCCTTCGAACTGCGACAGCAAAAACGCACGGCGTACATTGTCGGGCATGCGGTCGAGCATGGCGTCGATCTGCATCAGGGTTTCGAGGATCAGCGCGCGGGTTTCCAGGGACGGCGACTCGGGCTCGGGCAGGTGCGCGATGCTTTCCAGGTAAGCACGCTCGATGCGCAGGCGGCGCCATTGGTCGATCACCAGGTTGCGGGCGATCTGCGCCAAGTAGCTGCGGCTTTCCTTGTCACCCGGGAAACGCCCGGCCACCAGCAGGCGCAAGAAGGTATCCTGCGCCAAATCGGCGGCCTGTTCGCGGTCGCCCAGGCGCTTGCGCAACCAGCCTTGCAGCCAGCCGTGATGGTCGCGGTACAGGATGTGAAGCTGTTGCTGGCCGTCAGTCGCGCTGCCCATGAAAAGCTCAGAAGTGTTATTGAGAGCAATTATCATTACATCTTATTTGGCGACTGACAAAAACTCTTTGTTGCTCAGCGCCCAGCGGTCTGCAACGGGTACACCGACTCCCACCCTCCTCCCAACGCTTTGTACAGCCCGACCATAGCCAATGACACGCCGGTGGAGCTTTCCACCCACTGCTCCTGCGTTGCCAGCAACGCGCTCTGCACGGTGAGTACATTGACGAAATCCGCCACGCCTTCGACGTACTGGTGCTGTGCGGTGGTGAGGGCGATCTGGTTCTGGCGCACGGCTTCCGCGAGGCTGTCGCGGCGCAGTTGGCTGGCGTTGTAGCGGGTCAGTTGGTCGTCGATTTCATGCCAGGCACGCAGCACGGTTTGCTGGTAGGCCAGGGCCGCCTCCTGTTGCTGGGCTTCGCGTAAATCCACCATGCCTTGCAGGCGCCCGCCGTTGAACAGCGGCAGGCTCAATTGCGGGCCGAAGGCAAAGGCGCGGGAACCCCAGGAGCCGAAATCCGAGAGTTGCATGGCTTGGGAGCCGAGGCTGCCGGACAGGGTGATGCGTGGGTAAAAGTCGCCCTTGGCCACGCCGATGCTGGCAGTGGCAGCGTGCAGGCGCGCTTCGGCCTGGCGGATGTCGGGGCGGCGCTCGGCGAGTTCCGATGGCAGGCCGATCGCGACCTGGCGCTGGGTTTGCGGCACAGGGGCGTCTTTGGACAACTGCGCGTGCAGGGCCTGAGGCGGCTCGCCCATCAGCAGGCTCAGGGCGTTGATCAACTGGTCCTGGCGCTGCTGTAGATCCGGCAGGCGCGCTTCGATAGCCGCGACCTGGGCGGCGGCTTCGGCCACATCCAGGTCGGTGGCCACGCCGTCGGCCAACCGCAACTGCGAGAGCTTGAGGCTGTGGCGCGCAACGTCGAGGTTTTGCTCGGTGACAGCGCGGGTGTTTTGCACGCCGCGCAGTTGGATATAGTCCTGGGCGGTCTCGGCCAGCACCGACAACAACACGGCGCGACGATCGTTTTCGGCAACTTCCAGCGTGGCGTCGGCTGCTTCGGTTTCACGCTTGACCCGGCCCCGGAAATCCAGCTCCCAAGAGGCCGAGAAGCCCATGTCCCATTGGTTGAAGGCCGAGCGGCCATTCTCGCCGGAGGGGTCGCTCAAGCCTTTGCCGCTGTTGCGCTTGCGCTGGTAGGCGCCGCCGGCATCGACGTTGGGGTAGCGCTCGGCCGTAGTCACCTGGCGGATGGCGCGGCTTTGTTGCAGGCGGCTGCTGGCCAGCTTCAGGTCGAGGTTATCGCTGAGGGCGCGGCGCGTAAGGGCCGAGAGCTGCTCATCGTGGAACACGTCCCACCAGCGTTCCTGCAACGGGTCGCTGACGGCGCGGCTGGCGGCTTGGCGGCCCTGGGGTTCGCTCCACTGGCCGACGCGCGGGGCATCGGGCCGTTGGAAATCCGGGCCGACCGTGCAGGCACTCAGGCTGATCAGGCTCAAGGTGAGCCAGGCGAGGTGTCTCATTGCTGGGCCACCTCACGCTGCTGCTCGACGGGCCGGATATCGACGCTGGCTTCCACCGACATGCCGACGCGCAGGCGCTCGGTCAGTGGCTGGTTCGGCTCAAGCACGATCTTCACCGGAATACGCTGTACCACCTTGGTGAAGTTGCCGGTGGCGTTGTCGGGTTTGACCGAGGCGAAGGTCACACCCGTGGCTGGCGCCAGGCTTTCCAGATGGCCTTTGAGCAGTTCGCCGTCAAGACTGTCGACGCTGACTTGCACCGCTTGCCCCGCGTGCATGTGCGACAGTTGGGTCTCCTGGAAATTTGCCACCACATAGGCTTCGGCCAGTGGCACCACCGCAAGGATCTTGCTGCCCGGTGTCACATAGGCGCCGACCCGCACCGCACGTTCACCGACCATGCCATCCACCGGTGCGACAATGCGCGTGTAAGACAGCTGATAACTGGCCATTTCCAGCGCGGCCTGGACGCGCTTGAGTCCACCTTCGGCGGCGTCACGCTGGGCGGTGAGGATTTCCACCTGCTTGCGTTCGGCGGCCAGCACGGCGGTGGATTTAGCCAGGCGCGCAGTGGCCTGGTCGATGCGCGTCTTGGCTTGCTGGGCGTTCTGCACGGTGCCCGCACCGACGCCGGCGAGGTGGTTGTAGCGGTTCAGTTCATGTTCGGCAAAGGCCACTTCGGCGCGATCTGCTGCCACGGTGGCCTGGGCCTGGGCGATCACCGAGCTTTGGCGCTCCAGAGTCGCGCTGGCGTTTTTCAGCTGGGCCTGGGCGACGAGGGTGTCGGCATCGGCGGCCTGGGCGGCGGCGCGAAAATCGCGGTCGTCGATCAACGCCAGCAGTTGCCCGGCTTTGACACGCTGGTTGTCTTCCACCAGCACTTCCTTGATGAAACCGGCAACGCGGGGGGCGACCAGGGTGAAATCAGCCGCGACGAAGGCGTCGTTGGTGCTCTGGTGCTTGCTGCCCAGTACGCCCGGGGCGACCAGGTAAACCAGCACGCCGACGGCAAATACAGCAATAACGGAGACGGCAATTTTGTCTTTGCGTTTCATGGAAAGTCCTTGTGGTCAGGCCGGAGCGCGAGGCGGATAGATCCGCGTGGGCATCCAGAAAATCAGCAGGATCAACGCCACCGCGACACCGGCCATGACGACGTAAAGATCCGAAGAGGTCAGCACCACGGTCTGCTCGTGCAAGCGGTGGGCGAGGCCCGGCGCGTCAGCGTCGGCAAGGGGCGAATTGCCCAGGCGGTCCACCAACATGGTTGAATGGAAATGCCCGCGCTGGGTGGTCAATGTATCCAGCACCGCAGTGGCGATCACAGCAGCCAGGCCCTTGACGGTATTGAACCAGGCCGAGGCGAACGGCCCTTCGATGGGCTGGATGCTGCCGGTGGACAGCATCAGCAGCGGCAACACGGCCATCGGCTGGCCGAAAATCTGCAGCAGGTACCAGCCATAAAAGTCGTCGCGAATCCACGCCGAAGTCAGGTGTGAACTGCCGAGGCAGCACAGCACCAACATACTCAGGCCAATGCCCAGCACCCAGCGGCAATCGACCCAGCGCAGGTTGCACAGCGCCGCCACCAGCGGCAGCGCGATCAACTGCGGCAACGCCATCAGCAGCATCACCGGTGCGGTCTGCAGCGGCCGGTAGCCCTGGACCTGGGCGAGGAAACTGGACGGGATGATGATCACCGAGGTCAGCACCATCAGCACGCCAGCCAGCACGATCAGGGCAAACGCCAGGTTGCGCAGGCCAAGCATCTGCAAGTTGAAGAAGGGCAGCGGCTGCGACCATTCGTTGAGCATGAACAGCACCAGCAACACTGTGCCGCCACACAGCAGGAAGGTAATCAGGCCCGATTCGAACCAGTCCAGGCGATTGCCCTGCAACAAGCCGATCACCAGCATGCAGATCGCCGGGAAGCCCAGCAGCAGGCCACGCCAGTTGAATTGCTTGAAGCGCTCCAGGCGCAGCGGGTCTTGTGGCAAGCCGTAGGCCACGGCCGCCATGGCCAGCAGGCACGGCGCGACGATCTGCCAGAACGCCCACTGCCAGCCGACGTATTCGGTCCATAACGCCGCCAGCGGCGTGCCCAGGCTGGGGCCGAAGGTGGCGGTGAGTGCGTAACCGGCCAACCCGTACAATTTGACGTTGGCCGGCAAGAAACGCAGCGCCACGGTCATCAGCATCGGCGGCAGTGCGCCACCGGCCAGGCCTTGCACGGTGCGCAGCAGCAACAGGCTTTCGTAGTTCGGCGCGAACGGGCAGAGGATGCCCAGCACGGTGAACAAACCGATAGCGCACAGGGTGAAGCGACGCAGGGAAAACGTCACCGAACACCACGGCGCGAAGGCCATGGCCGCGACCGAAGTGGCGGTGTAGGCCGCGACCAGCCAGGTGCCTTCGTCAAAACCGATGTACAGCGCACCGCGGATATCGGCGAGGGCGACCTTGGTGACCATCTCGTTGAGACCGGAGACCAGCACCGCCAGCAATACGCCAAGCAGGCCGATGATGATGCGCGGTCCGAACACGGGTGGGCTCAGGGCCGTAGGTTTGGCTGCGGCCTGGATAGCGGGGGCAGCGAGGGACGTCATGAACAGGTAACTCGGAATGAGAAATACCTGAGCAGTTTAATCGGGCACTCTCATGACAAAAAGTTACTTGTTGGCAGGTTATAAGTGCGTCAGACGCAACTTTGAACATCAACACTGAACCCTGTGGGAGCTGGCTTGCCTGCGATAGCGGCCTGACAGATGAAAATATGTTGTCTGACGCGCCGCTATCGCAGGCAAGCCAGCTCCCACATTGATTGCGTTCGCTTTATACCGGCTGGGCTTCAAGCCAGGTGGCATGACAGCTTTCGCGCATGGTTTCACGCAGCCATTTATGGGCCGGGTCTTTGTCGAAGCGCGGGTGCCAGGATTGCGCCAGGACTAGGGTTTGCAGTGGAATCGGCAGGGCAAATGCGCGCAGTGGCAGGTTCAGACGCTTGGCGCTCAGGAGGGCTTCCTTGGGTACCGGCAACAGCAGGTCGGAATCGGGCAGCATGAACATCGCACCGTGAAAGCCTGGGGCGATCATGGCCACACGGCGCTCCAGGCCTTGAGCATTCAACGCGGTATCAATGGGCCCACGGGCGATGCCACGCCGGGAGATGCTGATGTGGGAATAGCTGGCAAAGCGTGCCGCCGTGATTTCTTCGTCGAACAACGGGTGGTCTTGCCGCGCCAGGCCGACAAAGGTGGTGGAGAACAGGTTCTGCACCTTCACTTCCGGGCTGGCAGGCATGGTGTTGCTCACCCGCAAGTCCAACCGCCCTTCGCGCAGGGCTTCATCGTCGGTGTCGCCTTCGGGTACGAAACGCAGCTCACACAGCGGCGCCACGCGCTCCATGGTGTCGAACAGCCGCCCGCCATACACGCCGATGAAAAAGTCATTGGCGCGCACGCTGAAACGACGGCGCAAGGTGCTCAAATCAACTTGGTCCGCCGAACGGAACAACAACGCAGCCTGCTCCACCACATTGCGCACCTGGCCTTGCAGCTCAAGCGCCTTGGGCGTCGGCACCAGGCCACGGCCGGCACGTACCAGGATCGGGTCACCGACCGCTTCACGAATACGCGTGAGGGTGCGGCTCATGGCGGCCGGGCTCAGATTCATCCGCCGTGCGGCGCCCACCACACTGCCCTCGTCGAGCAACGCGTCGAGGGCGACCAGCAGGTTCATGTCCGGTAATTGCATGCCAAGCACTCGTGGTCCGTTGAGAGTGAACTGGGCGCAATCCTAGCAGGCTTTATCGGGTTAGAAAGGCGCATCCCCCTGAATCGTGGTGCGGTACAACTTGCGCCGCAGGTGGCTTGGGCAACCGGCGGCCAGGTGGATCAGCGAGCGGTTGTCCCAGAACACAAGGTCGTGGGGCTGCCACTGGTGGCGGTAGATGTTTTCCGGCAGCACGCTGTGGGCGTAGAGCTGGGCCAGCAGGTCTCGGCTTTCGTCATCGGGCAGGCCGACGATACGGGTGGTGAAGCCCTCGCTGACGAACAGCGCCTTACGGCCGTTTTCCGGGTGGGTGCGCACAACGGGGTGCACCACTTCGGCAACCTGAGCGAGCTGTTCGGGGGTAAGGGTTGGGCGCCAGTTGCCTTCGAATTTGGTCTCGCTGTAGCGCGCCGTGTAGGAATGCGCGGCGCTGCGGCCTTCGACGGCGTTGCGCAGGTGGCCTGGCAGGTGCTCCCAGGCTTTGTGCATATCGGCGAACAGGGTGTCGCCGCCTTCAGAGGGCAGTTCCTGAGCATGCAGCATTGAGCCCAGGCTAGGCAGTTCTTTGTATGACAGGTCCGAATGCCAGAACTTGCCCGCATCCCCCAGGCCGATGGATTGGCCGTTCTCGATGATGTTGGAGACGATCAGGATTTCAGGGTGGTTGGCCAATAGGAATTGTTTGAGCACATGGATTTGCAGCACACCGAAACGGCGGCTGAAGGCGATCTGTTGTGCGGGGGTAATGCGTTGGTCGCGGAACACGATGACATGGTGGTCCAGGTGAGCGCGATGGATGCGGGTGAAGTCCTGGTCGTTGACTGGGCGGGACAAGTCCAGGCCGATGATCTCGGCGCCTACACTGCCGGGGAAGGGGCGGATGTCGAAGGTTTGGGGGGCGGTGGTGGCAGACATTGGATTCATTCCCGGCGGACAGGGGAGTGAATTTATAGGCATAAGGATGGAAGCTTAAATACCGTTAGCGCATATGGATATGGCGTTTGGTTTGAGCTGTAGCGTGATGCTGACGGCCTCATCGGGGGCAAGCCCCCTCCCACATTTTGATTTGTGAACCCATTCAAATGTGGGAGCTGGCTTGCCTGCGATGAGGTCGGTACAGGCGCTGAAGATCAACGCTCGTGCAACGCCTCGGCCCGCGCCTTGATGATCGGCTTGAGCAGGTAGCTGAGGATGCTTTTCTTGCCGGTGATGATATCCACCGAAGCGACCATGCCGGGGATGATCAGCAGCGGCTTCTCATCGGTGCCCAAGTGGCTGCGGTCGGTGCGCAGAGTGATCATGTAGTAGGTGGTCTTCTTGTCTTCATCGGTGATGGTGTCGGCACCGATGCGTTCGAGCTTGGCTTTCAGCCCGCCGTAGATGGTGTAGTCATAGGCGGTGAACTTGACCACCGCTTCCTGCCCTGGGTGCAGGAAGGCGATGTCTTGCGGGCGGATCTTGGCTTCTACCAGCAGGGTGTCATCCAGCGGCACGATTTCGACCATGTCGCTGCCCGGCTGGATCACACCGCCAACGGTGTTGACCAGCAACTGCTTGACGATCCCGCGCACTGGCGAGGTAACCAGGGTGCGGCTGACCCGGTCTTCCAGCGCGCGGCCGGTGGACTCTGCCTTGTTCAGTTCAGTACGGGCTTCGTTGAGTTGGGTCAGGGCTTCGCTGCGGAATTTGCCGCGGGTTTCATCGATCTTGCGTTGCACTTCCTTGATCGCCGATTCAGCACGCGGGATCGCCAGGGTGGTGGCATCCAGCTGCCCACGGGTTTCCATTTCGGCGCGCTTGAGGCGCAGCACTTCTACCGGCGACACCGCACCCTGGGCCACCAACGGCTCGGACATGTTGATTTCCTGGCGTTGCAGGGACAACTGGCTGCGGTATTGGCCCTGCTTGGAGGTGAATTCGCGCAGTTCCTGTTGGCGCTGGACGAGTTGCTCCTGCAAGCCGCCGACTTCGTCTTTCAACTGCTGGCGGCGGCTTTCGTACAAGGAGCGCTCGTTGGCGGCCTGGCTCGGCGCGGCCTTGAGCACGTCGTCGGGGATGTTCAGCGGGCGGTCATCCACCTGCGCGCTCAAACGCTCGACGCGCAGTTGCATGGCCAGGCGCAGGGCTTCGGTTTCGCCGGCGTTGGAGACAAACCGCGTGTCGTCGAGACGAATCAACGGCGCGCCGGCTTCTACGATCTGGCCTTCCTTGACGTACAGCTCGGCGACAATACCGCCTTCCAGGTTCTGGATTTTCTGCAATTTTGACGACGGAATCGCCTTGCCGTCGCCACGGGTCACTTCGTCGATCTGGGAGAAACCGGCCCACACCACCAGGAATATAAAGAACGCGATGATCGCCCAGATGGTCAGGCGGATCACCCGCGGCGCATCTTCGATCAGCGCCTTGTTGACCTCGGGCAGCGGCTGGCCCTGCAGCGAATCGGAGCCTTTGAAGTAGCGGCCGACCGCACTCTTGATGGAGTTAAGCAACACTGATCTGCCCCTTCTTCAACGCTTCCATGACCACGGCTTTCGGGCCGTCCGCGAGAATCTGCCCACGGTCGACCACCAGCAGGCGGTCGACCAGGGAGAGCAGTGAGGCTCGGTGCGTGACCAGCACCACGGTCTTGTTTTGCACCACGGCTTGCAGGCGTTGCTTCAAGCGTTCTTCACCGGTGTTGTCCATGGCGCTGGTGGGTTCGTCCAACAGCAGCATGGGCGGGTTGAGCAGCAGCGCACGGGCCAGGGCGACGTTCTGGCGCTGGCCGCCGGACAGGTTCTGCCCACGCTCGCCGACTTGCAGTTCGTAGCCTTGGGGATGCAGGCGGGCAAATTCGTGCACGCCGGCCAGTTCGGCAGCTTGCAACACCATTTCATCCTCGACGTAGCGCGCACCGCTGACCAGGTTGTCGCGCAGGGTGCCGGCCAGCAATTGAATATCCTGGGCCACATAGCCTATGTTGTGACGCAGCTCGCTCACGTCGATCTGGCGCACGTCCACGCCATCCACCAGCAAGGAGCCGGAGTCGGGCTGGTAAAGGCCAACGATCAGCTTGGCCAGGGAGCTTTTGCCCGAGCCGCTGCGGCCGATGATGCCGATTTTTTCCCCTGGCTTGATCACCAGGTTGATGTTTTTAAGCGCCGGGTTCTGCTGGTTCGGGTAAGTGAAGTTCAGGCCCCGGCACTCGATGGCGCCTTGCAGGGTGCGACGGCTCATGGGGCGCTCTTCGAAGTTGCGCTCCTGGGGCAGCTCCATCATCTGGTCCACCGAGGTCATGGTGACCTTGGCTTGCTGGTAGCGCGTGAGCAGGCCCGACAACGAGGCCAGCGGGCTCAAGGCACGGCCACTGAGCATGTAGCAGGCAATCAGGCCGCCCATACTGAGGTTGCCGTCGATGATCTGGTACACGCCGAACACGATCATGATTACGCCAGCCAGTTGCTGGATCAGCAGGGTCATGTTCATCGACAGGCCCGACAGCAACTTCACCCGCAGCTCAAGCCGGCTCAGGGTGCCGATGGTCTGTTCCCAGCCGTACTGACGCTCGCTCTCGGCGTTGTTGACCTTGACCGCATCGAGCCCGGCGAGGGTTTCGATCAGGCTCGACTGGCGCTCGGCGGCCAGCGCCATGGTGCGCTCCATGGTCGCGACCAGGGGCTTTTGCAAGGCGTAGCCGATGCCTAGGGCCAGAGGGAATGCCAGCACCGGAATCCACACCAGGTGCCCGCCGAGGATGGCGATGACCAGGAAGATCAGCAGCGTAAACGGCAGGTCGATCAGGCTGGTGAGGGTCAAAGACGCGAGGAAGTCGCGCAGGCTTTGAAACTCGTGGATGTTTTGCGCGAAGCTGCCGACCCGCGCCGGGCGGTACTTCATGGACATGCCGACGATACGCTCGAACAACGTGGCCGAGATGATCAGGTCGGTTTTTTTACCGGCCAGGTCCAGGCAAAGGCTGCGCAGGCTTTTGAGGATCAGGTCGAACAGGTAGGCACCGCAGATGCCCACGGCCAGCACCCACAGGGTAGCGGTGGCCTGGTTCGGCACGACGCGGTCGTACACGTTCATCACGAACAGCGGCGCGGCCATGGCGATGATGTTGATCAGGAAGCTGGCGGCGATGGCGTCGGTGTAGAGCCAGCGCGAACGCATGAGGGTGTCACGGAACCACGAGCGCGCCCGTGGAATCAGGCTGCCGTGGTTGACGTCGAATTTGTGTTGCGGCTGTGCAAAGAAGACTTTGCCGATGTAGTCGTCGGCCAATGCTTCGCGCTTGATCAGCACTTCACCGCCGTCGCTTTCACTGAGCAGGATCCGCGCTTGATCTTCGCCCTGCCAGCCGACCAGCACGGTACTGCGACCGTCCTTGAGCAACAGCAGCGCCGGCAATGCAATGGTCGGGATCTGATCCAGCTTGCGTTGCAGCAGCCGGCCTTGCAGCCCGGCCCGCGCAGCGGCACGCGACAGCAACTCGGCACTCAACCGTTGCGAAGGCAGCGGCAGGCCGGTGGTGAGCATGGCCGCACTGGCCGGTTTCTGATGCAGGGCGCAGAGCGCCAACAACCCGTCGAGTAACGGGTCATCGTGCAGTGCGCGTGGATCATGACTGAGATGAACTCGACTGACTTCAGGTTCCACGCTGCGCACTCTCGACTAACAGATGGGGCTATTGGGGTGGCTCAATTCATCCCAGGCAGTTGGACTTTAGGTTTCACGTCGTTCTGCACGACGGAGGCCATTGGTGCAACCACTCCCTGGCTCTTGAGCAATTCGCCCATGGTCGCCTTGATTCGGTACTGAGTAAATAACTGAATGTTCTTGATTTCTTCCAGGCGGCGGGAAGCAGTGAACAATTCATTCTCGCTGTCGAGCAAATCCAACAGAGTACGTTGACCAAGGCTGAACTGTTGCTGGTAGGACGTGCGTACGCGGGTGCTGTGATCCACGTACTGCTGGGCGACCGGCAATTGCGCGTTGGCGTTGTTCAGGGCGTTCCAAGCCAAGCCTAGCTCTTCATTGAGTTGGCGCAAGGCGTTGTTGCGGATGTCGAGCGCCTGGTTGGCCTGGTAGGACTTCGATTGCAGGTCGGCCTTGTTGCTGCCACCGGCGAACAGGTTGAAGCGCATGCGCACCATGGCTTCCCAGCCATTGCTGTGGTTGGGATCACCTGAGACGTTGTTGTCGGCGTTGGTGCCCAGTTCAGCGTCAAAGCGCGGATAGAATGTGGATTTGGCAGCGTCGTACTGCTTCTCGGCGGCAGAGATATCCGACTCGGCCGAACGCAGCACCGGGCTGTTGTCGAGCATCTGACGGCGCGCTTCGTTCAGGTCGGCTGGCAGCATGGCCATGAACGGGGCCGGACGCTCGAGTTCGTCGGGCATCTGGCCGACGGCGCTGAGGTAGTTGACCTGCGCGTCGGCCAGGTTTGTCTGCTCGGTGATCAAGTTGTTGCGGGCCTGAGCCAGGCGCGCTTCGGCCTGGTCCTGGTCGGCACCGTTGCCGACGCCACGCTGGGTGCGCAACTTGATCTGATCGTAGATGCGCTCGTGGTTGCGCAGGTTGTCTTCGGCCAGGCGCACGAACTCACGACGGGTCAATACTTCCAGGTAAACCTGAGCAACGGTCAGCGCAGTGCGCTCGGAAGTCCCCAGCAAGGAGTAAGCGCGGGAATTAACGTTGGCTTGTTGACGCCCGACTTCGCTGGAGGTAGCAAAACCGTCAAAAATCATTTGCTGCAGGCGCAGGCTGGATTCGCCGCGGTTGAGCGTCTCCCAGTGATTGCCGCCAGGGTTATTGGCACGGCTGGTGGCATTGTCGGTTCCTTGGCGGCCGTAACCGGCGTTCAAGTCGACACGCGGCAGGTAGCCACCTTGTGCGGCGCGCAATTGGTAATCGGCGGCGATGCGGCTGTTAACACCCGCCTGAATTTCCGGGTGTACGTCCAATGCCTGTTGCATGGCTTGGGGCAGTGTCTGGGCTTGTACGAAACTGGCGGCGAGAGCGAACGGTATTGCCTTGAACAGGTGCAGACGCATTTAAAATTTCCCCAAGACTTCTTGTCTTAAATCACAGCGATTGGCACCGCTGCGTCGGATAATGGCTACCGTAATGACCGTACGTCGGAAAGTTCGAAAAGCGGAACTGCTTCACACATGTAGGACGGTTCGCCGCATAAATATCAATGTGACATTACTAGGGCGATTGTTTAGGATGGCGACCATAAGGTCAATAGTTTGGCACAAACTAGATAGCTAAAAAATCCAGCCAAATATTTGACGTCAATGCATTTATAGACTACGCCCCCAGATTGGCAGCGCTAATAGCGCGCTGCGAAATGGATTTGTCGAAACGGATCGCCGGAGAAAATTTTAATGAGCAGTGTTGTTGCCACCGTCAAAAGCATTGTTGGTCAAGTTTTCGTAATTTCTCCGGAAGGTACTCGTCGCGTCCTCATTGAAGGTGATCGCTTGTTCGCGGGCGACCAGATCGACACCGGTATGTCGGGCGCCGTGAGCCTGGAGCTGGCCGACGGTCGCATCCTGGACCTGGGCCGTGACACCCAGTGGAGCGCCGATATGCCGGACTCCACCACCGACCTGGCGGCGGCCAGCGAGCAAGCCGCGCCATCGGTGGCCGAGTTGCAACAAGCCATCGCCGCCGGCGCTGACCCGACCACCGACCTGGAAGCCACCGCAGCTGGCGCAAACGCTGCCGGTAACGGTGCCGCCGGGGGTGGCCATAGCTTCGTGGTGCTGGATGCGACCGCCGGCCGTGTAGACCCGACCATCGGCTTCCCCACCGCCCCTATCGGCCAAGGCACTTCAGCACTCAACGCCCTGAGCGGAGCACCAGGCTCGGCGGACTCGGGCAACCAAGTGCTGCAGCCTTCGACCTTGACCCTGAGCGCGACGCCAACCATCACCGAAGCGGGCGGCGTGCTGACCTACACCGCCACCGTGACCCGGCCTTCCACCAGCGATCTGACCGTCACTTTGACCAATGGCGCGGTGATTACCATCCCGTCGGGCCAGTTAACCGGCACCGTGAATGTACCTCTGGCCCCTAATGACAGCCCGTACATCGACCCGGGCCAGATCAGCGTCGGCGTTACCGGTACCACCGGCGGCGGCAACCTGGTATTGACCATCGACCCTAACCCGGCCGTGACGCAGATCACCGATACCATCGACACCACCACGGTCACTCTGACCGCTGGCTCGACCGTAACCGAAGGTGGCCAGATCACCTACACCGCCACGCTGACCAACCCGGCACAAACCCCGGTGAACGTCACCTTGAGCAATGGCTCGGTGATCACCATCAAGGCTGGCGAGTCGACAGGTACCGTTGTGGTCGATACTCCGGCTAACGACGTCTATAACAACGGCTCGACCGTCAGCACCACCATTACCGGTGCAACGGGCGGCAACTTCGAGAACCTGGTACCGAATACCACGCCTGCGGTCACCACCATTACCGATTCGATCGACACCACCACGGTGACTCTGACCGCTGGTTCGACCGTCACCGAAGGTGGCCAGATCACCTACACCGCCACCTTGACCAACCCGGCGCAGACCCCGGTTAACGTCACCTTGAGCAATGGCTCGGTGATCACCATCAAGGCCGGTGAGTCGACAGGCAGCGTTGTGGTTGATACACCGGCTAACGATGTCTACAACAATGGCTCTACCGTCAGCACCACCATCACTGGTGCAACGGGTGGTAACTTCGAGAACCTGGTACCGAATACCGCGCCTGCGGTTACTACCATCACCGATTCGATCGACACCACCACGGTAACTCTGACCGCTGGTTCGACCGTCACCGAAGGCGGCCAGATCACCTACACCGCCACCTTGACCAACCCGGCGCAGACCCCGGTGAACGTCACCTTGAGCAATGGCTCGGTGATCACCATCAAGGCCGGTGAGTCGACAGGCAGCGTTGTGGTTGATACGCCGGCTAACGACGTCTACAACAACGGTTCGACGGTCAGCACCACCATCACTGGTGCAACGGGCGGTAACTTCGAGAACCTGGTACCGAATACCACGCCTGCGGTCACCACCATTACCGATTCGATCGACACCACCACGGTCACTCTGACCGCTGGTTCGACCGTGACCGAAGGCGGTCAGATCACCTACACCGCCACATTGACCAACCCGGCGCAGACCCCGGTGAACGTCACCTTGAGCAATGGCTCGGTGATCACCATCAAGGCCGGTGAGTCGACAGGCAGCGTTGTCGTTGATACGCCGGCTAATGACGTCTACGTCAACGGCAGCACCGTCAGTACGACGATTGCGAGCGCGACTGGCGGCAATTTCGAGAGCCTGGTGCCGAGCACCACGCCAGCGATTACCACCATTACCGATTCGATCGACACCACCACTGTGACGCTGACAGCGCCAACCGAGGCGAACGAAGGTGGGCAGGTTACGTATACCGCCACGCTTTCCAACAAAGCGGGCACTGATGTCACGCTGAAGTTGGATAACGGTTCCTCGATCACCATCAAGGCTGGCGAGACCGTTGGCACCGTAACTGTCCCTGCGCCTACCGATGACGTATTCATCGATAAGAGCACGCAGACCGTCCAGATCACTGAGACCTCTGGCGGCAACTTCGAGAAATTGGAAGTTGCAGGCAATGGCGCAACCACCACGATCAACGACACCCTCGACAAGGTTGATGTGGTGCTGACGGCGACCACTACCGTTGGTGAAGGCGGCAATATCGTCTACACCGCTAGCCTTGTGGATAAGAACGGCGCGCCGGTGACTAACATCACCAACCCGTTGACCGTGACTTTGGATAACGGTCAGACCATTACTATCGGTGTCAACCAATCTAGCGGCACCGTTACTACCGTGGCGCCAGACGATATTTATAAAGGCGATCAGACCGTCACTGCTGCTATCAAGGGCGTGACCGGCGGCGAGCATTTCGAGAACTTGGTTCCTGGTACTACCCCGGTTAATACCACCGTTACGGATACACCAGGCACTGACAACACCACTACGGTGACGCTGACCGCTCCGACCGAAGCGAGCGAAGGTGGTCAGATCACCTACACCGCGACCTTGAGCAATAAGGCCGGTACTGACGTCACGCTGAAGTTGGATAACGGCTCTTCGATCACCATCAAGGCTGGAGAAACTGTTGGCACCGTAACCGTGCCTGCGCCTACCGATGACGTGTTCATCGACAAGAGCACCCAGACCGTCCAGATCACCGAAACCATCGGCGGCAACTTCGAAAAACTGGAAGTTGCAGGTAATGGCGCAACCACGACGATCAACGACACCATCGACAAAGTCGATGTGGTTTTGACGGCCACCAACACTGTTGGCGAAGGCGGCAATATCGTTTACACCGCCAGCCTTGTGGATAAAAACGGTGCGCCGGTGACCAACATCACCAATCCGCTGACCGTCACCCTCGATAACGGCCAGACCATCACCATTGGCGTAAACCAATCGAGCGGTAGCGTTTCGGTTCTGGCTCCTGATGATGTGTATAAGGGCGACCAGACCGTCACTACTGCTATCACAGGCGTGACCGGCGGCGAGCACTTTGAGAATCTGGTCCCAGGTACCGATAACGTCACCACAACTGTGACTGATACACCGGGTACCGATAACACCACTACCGTGACACTGACCGCTCCGACCGAGGCGAACGAAGGTGGGCAGATCACCTACACCGCGACCTTGAGCAACAAGGCCGGTACTGACGTCACCTTGAAGCTGGATAACGGCTCTTCGATCACCATCAAGGCTGGAGAAACTGTTGGCACCGTAACCGTGCCTGCGCCTACCGATGACGTGTTCATCGACAAGAGCACCCAGACCGTCCAGATCACCGAAACCATCGG
>NZ_WKCD01000079.1:0-20524 GCF_021606625.1 Pseudomonas sp. PA-4-8C | reverse complement strand
CCCTCAGGCTGTCACCTTGCCGGCGCATGAGCATCAGTGTCACTCGCTCTTCGGTATTCAAGTGGCTGTAGGTCTTTTTCATCGCAACACCTTACCTCAGGTGTTGCACTTGCTCCTTGAGACCGCCCAGTTTCTGCAAAGGTTAGTTTTTATTTAGTTGATGTTACTGGTGCTAAATTGTGTTTTTTTAGCCACAAGTCAATTCTTGCCAGTGTTTCGTGCATGTAGCCACCAAAAATCATCATGTGATCCGAGCCAGAAATTTCTTCAAGGGTACTTAGATAGCTGTAACGCTGCGCAGTAACTCGTGCAATTCTGGGGGCAACGCACTTGTCCTCTAGACCAGACACCACCAAGACCGGGGAGGTTATTGCGTCAAAATTCACTCGCGCAGATCTCTTGCGATCCAAATACCAAAGCGCCATTTCAAAGTACGTAGTTCCGGACTCAGCACAGAGAGTGCCGTAATAAAGCTTCTGTATCTCTTCCGACTGACTGTTACATATCCTTTTTTTCCAGAGGTCCCAGGAGCAGGGATACATGGGCTTACGCATCAACCATTGCGGAAGGTAACGTAACCAAACAAGAATTGAGGTGGTATAGAGGTTAAACATACCGGCTGTAGGCGCTGTACCTAGAAGAATTAGACCTTTGTTAAGCCGGCGCTCAGCGACAAGCTGAGCAATGAGTCCGCCCAATGAGTGACCAACTATGATCGGAGGGCTATCCATAGCATCAACAAGTTCCAATATATCTTCTACATAATCCAACAACCCCACCTTGGCGACTTTTTGGGCATTCATCCAAGTATCTTCGCTTGGTGCACCGTGGTGTCGAAGTGATGGGGTATATACAGTGAAGCCTCGGTCTTTCAATTCAGTGGCAAAATTTCCCCAATTGCCCCCATTGCACCATGTTCCATGGATAAGAAGAATATTATGATTGCTCATGGTGTCGCCTCTCTTGTTGTTGATTGCGATTGCCAAAAAATCGCACACAACACACCGACAAGGCTTGACAAAAATGGACAAAAGCTTAACCTTTCGAGACATGAGCACAGTCCGCGCTGCTGGCATTCAAGGGTATAAGGGGTTGATGGAGACAATGGGAGTGCTTGCACCTCCGTTGCTGCTTCGCCATGGTCTTGACCCTACCGCTTTAGATGACCCAGAGGCGTTGCTGTCTCTCCAATCAGTAGTTAACCTGTTGGAGGAAAGTGCGGAGGTTACACGGTGTCCAGACTTTGGACTTCGATTAGCGGGCGGCTATGACTCGGGAATACTGGGAGTTGTTGCCCTAGTCATTCAAAACGCCCCTACTGTTAGACAAGCCATTGCCGATCTATCAAAGTATCTTCGCTTCCATAGCCCTGGGTTCGAAGTTACGCTTGATGAAAGAAGCTTGAAGTTCTCTGACTGTGTAGCGTTGCGCTTCGAAGTATGCTTGCCGGTGTTTGTCGCTCAGCGCCAAACCGTCGATGCTTGCGTCGCCTACATGTTTAAGTTTCTACGCACAATTCTCGGCGATTTATTTCGGGTTCGCGGGGTTTCTCTCCCGCACTCACCTGCTTCATTGGAAAGCAGCTACCGTAGCTTCTTCCATACGTACATCTTCTTTGAGGAGTCGTACGCGGCTCTGCACATCCCTAGAGACATACTTGACAGAAGCCTAAAGTCTATTAATCCGGCAGTGCGTAAGCTAGCCCTTGATCATCTTGGGAAAAGCTTACCCCCTGAATCATCACCACTATCCCAAAGAGTTAGGCAGGCTCTTATCCACACGCTAGGGGTTAATCGAGGCACTAAAGCAGAGATAGCAAAGCTGCTAGGCATACATCCGAGAACTTTGCAAAGACGCTTAGATCATGAGGGTGTTTCGTTCGAGCTCATCCGAGATGAGGTTTACAAAAACGCCACATTGCGTTATTTGCGAGAGACTCAAGTTCCGCTAAAACAATTAGCTGGTGCTTTGGGCTTTTCAGAGCAATCAGCCCTCACTCGTTCTTGCAAACGCTGGTTTGGGATTCCACCTTCGGAGATTCGCGCTCGACTAACACCACCTTAGCTCGCTTAGCTGAGGCGAATTACTTGGTGCCTTTACTAACCAGAGCCCATGCCCCATGCCCCATGGGCCATGTCAACAAGCTCTAGCCATTAGCGCCCTTAGTTTCATTGGCTCCTTTCGCCGGTAATCAAGGGCCACCTCAAGCACTTCCTGATCCAGGCTTCCCTCTTAGTGTTGGGCTCAGAATCTGGTTGCGCCTGAGGCTCTCTGCCCTCTTAAACGGTTTGCATCAAAGTTCGGCGGCCAAACGCGAGCCTTGGTTGATCGCGCGCTTGGCATCCAACTCGGCAGCCACATCAGCGCCGCCGACCAGGTGCACGCTCTGGCCGGCGTCGACCAGGTCGTCATGCAGCTCGCGCAGCGGGTCTTGCCCTGCGCAGACGATCACGGTGTCCACTGGTAAAACCTTGGGCTCCCTACCAGCAACGCTGATGTGCAATCCGTAATCGTCAACCTTGAGATACTCGACCGAGTTGATCATCTGCACGTTCTTGTTCTTCAGACCGGTGCGGTGGATCCAGCCGGTGGTCTTGCCCAGGCCGTCGCCAACCTTGGTTTTTTTGCGCTGCAGCAGGAATACCTCGCGAGCCGCCGGATGCACCTCGGCTTTGATTCCGGCGACACCACCGCGTGTGTTCAGGGCGGTGTCCATGCCCCACTCTTTCCAGAAGGCGTCGCGGTTCAGGCTGGTAGCTTCGCCGCTGTGGGTGATGAACTCGGAGACGTCGAAGCCGATGCCTCCTGCTCCGATCACCGCGACCTTCTGGCCGACCGGTTTGCGCTGAAGGATGGCGTCCAGATAGCTAATTACTTTGGCGTTGTCGATGCCTTCGATGGCCGGGGTGCGCGGGGCGATACCGGTGGCCAGGATGATCTCGTCGAAGCCACCCTTGGCCAGCTCCTCAGCCGAAACGCGGGTATTCAGGCGCAGGTCAACGCCTGTGGTTTCCAGCTTGCGTTTGAAGTAGCGCAGGGTCTCGAAGAACTCTTCCTTGCCCGGCACGCGTTTGGCCACGTTGAACTGGCCACCGATTTCGCTGGCCGAATCGAACAGGGTCACGCTGTGGCCACGCTCGGCGGCCACAGTAGCGGCGGACAGCCCGGCCGGGCCGGCACCGACCACGGCGATCTTCTTCACGGTGGTAGTGGGGATGTAGTTCAGCTCGATCTCGTGGCAGGCACGCGGGTTGACCAGACAACTCGTAAGCTTGCCGCTGAAAGTATGGTCGAGGCAGGCCTGATTGCAGCCGATGCAAGTGTTGATCTCGTCAGCGCGTCCGGTGGCGGCTTTGTTGACGAAGTCAGGATCGGCGAGGAGCGGACGAGCCATCGACACCATATCGGCATCACCCTCGGCTAGCACCTGTTCCGCCACTTCTGGAGTGTTAATACGGTTGGTTGTGCACAGTGGGATTTTTACCTCGCCACGCATTTTTGCAGTGACCTTGGTGAAGGCCGCTCGCGGCACCTTGGTGGCGATGGTCGGAATGCGTGCCTCGTGCCAGCCGATGCCGGTGTTGATAATGGTGGCACCGGCCTTCTCGACGGCTTTGGCCAGCAGGACGATCTCGTCCCAGGTACTGCCTCCTTCGACCAGGTCGAGCATCGATAGGCGATAGATGATGATGAAGTTCGGGCCTACCGCTTCGCGCACTCTGCGGACGATTTCCACCGGCAGGCGCATACGGTTCTCGTAGTTGCCGCCCCAGCGGTCGGTACGGTGATTGGTGTGAGCGGCAATGAACTGGTTGATGAAGTAGCCTTCCGAACCCATGATCTCGACGCCGTCGTACTCGGCCTGCTGGGCCAGCAGTGAGCAGGTGACGAAGTCCTGAATCTGCTTCTCTATTCCCTCGTCATCCAGCTCCACCGGTTTGAATGGGGTAATTGGGGCCTGTATGGCGCTCGGTGCTACAGATTTTGGGCTATAGGCATAACGGCCAGCGTGGAGAATCTGCATGCAGATTTTGCCGCCCGCCTGGTGCACCGCCCTCGTGACAATCTTGTGCTTCTCGGCTTCCTCGACGGTGGTCAGCTTGGCCGCACCGGAGTACACGCCACCCTCGACGTTCGGAGCGATCCCACCGGTTACGATGAGACCCACGCCTCCATGCGCACGCTCAGCGAAGAATGCCGCCATACGCTCGAACCCATCCGGCTTCTCTTCCAGGCCTGTGTGCATGGAGCCCATCAGCGTACGGTTCTTCAGAGTGGTGAAGCCAAGATCTAGGGGAGAAAGCAGCTTAGGATAGGTTGCAGAGCTCATTCATGGCCTCCGGCGTGGTCAAGACACAATGCGTGCGGACGATGTCGTCTGGTCAGCACTCTGTATTTAGATAATTGGATTGGAAATCTACGCAGGCGCCCCTTCCGGTCATCACCTAAGTGGCCTCAGAAAGAACCCTAAAATTCGTACGCACCGATTAGCCCATCGATACCGAGCACCGACGGTGATTAGACGCGTCGGTGTGAGCCGACAACCAGCCGCTTCAGATTGAAACGGCTGGTAGACCAGCTACTTAGCCAACCTTCACATTCATGGTGATGCGCGCGGTAAAGACCTTCACGCCAGCCTCGTCGAAGATGTCGACCGGAACCACCTTGTCGCCCGACGATTCCCAATCGACTTCGCTACCGTCAGCGATTGCATGGATAGAGGTCTTAGCTTTAGCCAGATACTCGACGGTCATGCCTTTCGGAATCCAACGAGCACCACTGGGGATGGATACCTCGGTCATCATGCCGCCGGCGAGTTCTGCAGCGTTACACAGTGCGATAGCGTGAACGGAGGCGAGATGGTTGGTGATTTCTTTGCGGAACGGCACATTCACTTCAGCGCGACCGGGAGTCAGCACGGAAATTTCCGGAGTGATGGTGCCGAAGTAGGGGGCCATTTGGCAGGCCATGTTGCTGAAGGCGGAAGCGCCAACGCTTTGGTACATGCCGAGAGTCTGGTTCATGCAGGGTGACCTCTGGTCTAGTGAATACAGGACAAAATACAGAACATAATTCTGTTCTAGAACAGTATTCTGTTTTTACCGAGCCGTCAACTGCTCGTACACGCCCTCCGTTTCACTTACCATCGCGTTTTTTGGCCGGACTGAAGAATGGAACCTGCTGATCTCCTTGAGCGCTGCTACCCTGGGCGTCGTGCCGAATCCAAACGGCAGATCCTTCGATGCGCTCTACGGTTGTTCAACGAGCACGGCATCGATGCCACTACCATCGATATCATCCGAGCCGAAAGCCAGACGAGCGTGGGATCGATCTATCACCATTTTGGGAACAAGGAAGGTGTGATAGCAGCGCTCTATATGGCGGCGCTGGACGACCAAGCGCACCTCAGAGACAGCTACGTAAGCGGTGTGGGTTCAACCCAGGATTGGGTTTACGCCTTGGTCTTTAGCTATGTGGATTGGGTAGTTGGCCAGCCGGATTGGGCGCGTTTTCAATACCAGGCCCGTTATGCAGTCGCGCAAAGTGCCTTTGGCGATCAGCTCAAAGAAGCTAATCGCGTTAGGAACGCCCAGATGAGAGATTGGTTCAGTGACCCGGCTCATCGCCGAGACTTGAAAGATCTGCCGCGCGAACTTATACCCTCGCTAATCATTGGTTCGGCTGAGAGTTACTGTCGTGCCTGGCTCTCGGGGCGGGTCAAGCAAAGCCCAGATCTCCACAGGCAGTTGCTCGCTGAGGCCGCGTGGCGGACTGTAGGACAGGCGGGTTGAAAATAGCTGTCCGCTTGCAGCACGTCTTACGCTCAACCTGTCTCTAGCGAAGTTCGCTTTTGGCCGATTCTGTTGAAAAAGTAGCTGTCGCTCCTTGTCGGCGGCAGAATCGTGCGGTCAGCGGGTAAGGGAGCAGGCAGCATGATGGGGCAGTTACCGGGAGGACAGCAGCGGCTGTTCTACTCGTTCAATCTGGAAGAACACGTCCCGCCCCAACACCTCCTGCGCAGCATCGACCAGTGCCTGGATCTCAGTGACCTGCACGCCCATCTGGCGGATTTCTATAGCCCGATCGGGCACCCCTCGAAGAAGCCAGATATCCGGGGACCTGGTGGACTACATGGCCCCAGCCTTCGCCAGTTTCCTTCGCTCAACATCAGGCTCTTGGACTCTAAATCCCAACGCCTCGCGACCGACTGATCTCCCAGGACACTCCGCTATCACGCAGGGTCGCGGCAATCTGCTGCCCGAGTCGTTGTTCGATGATGGGTTTCCACGGCACCAAGCTGAACCTCATGCCATCATCGAGCACAGCGTAGCGTCCACTGGCAAGCACAATGCTGCGGCGATAAACACCTGCCATACGCTGCCCGTCAACCACAGGTCGATACTCCAGTCCTGTTTCTGCTGCAATGTCCTTCGCAGCCTGAGCGAGTTCCCGATTGCGTAGCGTTGCCAGCAGGTTGCGCGTCAGGATCACACGCTGGCCTTGCCTCTCGGCCAGCCCCTGCTCGACCAGGAAATCGGCGCGCTGCGGCATGACCTGCTTCACCTCACCAGCAAATCCGAGGTCACCCAGCCCTCGCCCACCGCCGATCAGTTGCTGGTCGAGCCAGGTGGCGCCGATCACGCGGGCCTGCCGTTCAATCGGCAGGTGCGATTTCAGCTCCACCACCACGCCGCCCAGGCGCTGCGCGTCGTATTGCCGGCCTCGCTCCGGTAGATCGTCAGGCACCTTCCATAGCCCTTCGGCTACGCGCTCCACGATGCCGGCCCGGCGCAGAGCTTCCAGCCGGCGGAGGTGGGCCGCGACGACCTCGCGCGGATCACGTCCGTTCTTCTGCCCTTGGGCAATCGCCAGGTGATGATCTGTGCGGTACAGGCCATCGCTCGCCAGCGTGGCGATGGTGCGGTCGGCCGCGCGTATCTCGGCCGAGCCGCGCACCTCCACCACCGATCCAGCGGGGTAGTTCGCCAGTTCGTCGCGGGCGTTGAGCGCAACGTAATGGGCCCTACCGTCGATGCCGTCGATGACCAGATAGCCTCGGTCGCGCAACTCGTCGGCCAGTCCCTTGGCGGCCACGCGCCCGATCACGGCGCGCCCCTCCGCCCTCGGCTCGAACACCGCCAGCTCACGTGGCTGGCCGCTCATGGCGCGCTGGAGGGTGCGGATGATGTCGCCCCGCTCGCCCAAGGTGCGTAGAGTCTTCTCAGCGTCGGCCTGGAGGATCCAGATGCCGGGCCGAATCTCGTCGGCCAGGCCCATGCGCTGCAAGCGCTGCAGGCGGCCGATCAGCAGCAGGCGCTGGCGTTGCAGCCGGGGTTCGTTGAGGCGTTCGACATGCACTTGGCTATCGTCGCCAGCCTCGCGTTGCAGCGTGCGATCCAGGCTCGTCCAGCGCTCCTGCTCCACCTCACGCTGCAAGGTTTGCTGGATCTCCAACTCGGTATGCGGCCCTAGCCATTCGGTGGCGAGCTCGGCGGCCCGGTGGCGGAAACCGTGGGCGATGTAGTCGCCGGCGATGATTAGGTCCTTGCCGGTGTCATCGCGTCCGCGCACGACGATGTGGGTGTGCGGGTTGTCGGTGTTCCAGTGATCCACCGCCACCCAGTCCAGCCGCGTGCCCAGGTCGGCCTCCATGCGCCCCATCAGGTGCCGGGTGTAGGTACGCAGGTCGTCCAGCTCGGCACCGTCCTCCGGTGAAACGATGAAGCGGAAATGGTGCCGGTCGTCCTGGCAGCGTTCCCTGAATGTACCGAGGTCGGCATCGTTCGCCTGCGGCCCGTAGGCCCGTCCCGGTTCGCCATCTCGGCCGGCACCGTCACGCTCGATGTAGCGCAGGTGCTTGGCCAGCGACCGTGGGCTGGCCTGGCGCTGGTTGACCAGCAGGGTCTTGATGGCCACCCGGCGCGATAATGGCGTGAGCGAGGCACCCGAGAAACGCGCTACCGTGTGCCCTCGTCCCAGCCGCGAGCCGGGCCGCTGGCCGGCGTGCTGTCCCTTGCCACCGGCTAGTGCTGGGCGCCGCACAGCCGACTTGCCGCCGGCCTTGCCGACCTGCTTGAGCACCTTGGACACGAAGCACTTGTCGCGGTTTTTCGGCGCGCTGGGGCGCACGCGGAAATCGTCACCGCGTCGTTCGGTCATGACTGCTCCCTCGGTAAGCCAGGGCGTGTCCTGGCGTGTGAAGCACGCGGGCATGCCAGCATCGGCGCGCGTTGCGCGCCGTATACGGCACGGCGACGAAGCCGCGCCGTGCCGCTCCTCCCCCACGTGCAGACTGGTGTTGCAGGCACCCAGGTGCCGCCCCCTTTTGTCTTGCCTTCCGCTTTTGCCTGTTGCATGCGCTCCAGGCGTCGTCGGCTAGGCGGCTCGGTGTTGCTCTCAGCTCGCCCACCGTCTAACTCGGTGGCGACCACCAGCCGTGCGCGCTCGAGGCAAGACACCTGCACGCTGGACGGCTGCGCCGGAGATCGTGCGAAGCACGGTGCGAATGCACCCGCGCGGCATGCGCAATCACGTGGTGACAGCCAACAGCACGACACCTCGGACGGTGCGACGCAGTGCAGCGTGCCGACGCCCATCAGCGGCTTGCCTCCAGCCAGATCGGATGCGCAACGCCGAGCACGGCGGATGCGCCAACCGGGCCGAAATAGCGACTGTCGAATGACGCCGAATTGGTCGTGCTCAGCAGGAACAGCTCCCCAGGACGAAGCCGGCGACAGTCCGACCAGACCTTCAATGACCGCCCCAGCCGGTCGGTACGAAGTGCGGCGGCCACCGGCACGCCGTCGATGCGCACCCCCCCGTCAGCGACGCACACCACTTGCGGCGACACCGCGCCTACGCGCTTGAGCAGTGGGACGTCTATCGGCAGGTAGCCGCGCTGCGCGGCAAGTACGGCGACGGCGTCCGGTAGCCGGATCAGTACGATGCTGCCAACCAGCGACGAGTCGATCCGCTGCCCTGCTGGATCAACGCGATACCATCCGACCGGGACGCTGTCCGAAGCGTTGTAGATAACTCGAGCATCGGGCTGCACGAAGGACGCCAAGGCGAGCGCACCAAGGCCGCAGGCGGACAGCCCCGCCAGAACGAGGCGAGCACGCCGGCGCGAGCGAGGACGTGGGGCGCTCATGGCAGTACCCTCCCCGTCAGCCAGGCTGCATGCCGCTCGGCCGTGTACGCTGGCAGCGGTAGGCGCGCGGCGAGCCGGTTGCCCAACGTGCGCCAGTACGCGGGCGAGACGACGGCCGGCGCGATGTCCAGGGCTTCGATGGCATCGATCTGGGAAAGCACGGCGCGCACGGCGGGCTTGCCCTCGGCGTGCAGCAGCAGTCGCGCACCCGGCAGCACGCCGGGGATGCGCTGTGCCGCGTCCAGCGGCGTGCAAGCCTGCATCACCATGAGCTGCCAGCGGATCGTGCCGTAGTCGTTGGCCTGCCAGCAGATGCGACAGAAGACGGCACCCGGCAGGAACATCGCGACACGTCGCCAATGGTCCAGGCGGGTGATCCGCGCCGGCTCGCCGAAGCGCAGGTAGAGCTTGATGCGCTGCTCCACGTAGGCGAGCGAGACACGGGTCAGTTGCGCGGCATCGGTCTGGCCAGGGAGCACCATGTGCGACGACAGCGGCGCAGGCATGACTACCGAAGGCTGGGTATTCATGGGATTTTCTCCGGAAACTCTCGCTCCAGCAGCACGCGTAGCAGATCGGCGACCGTCACCCCCTGGGTGAACGCCGAGACCTTGATGCGGGCACGCATGGCAGGCGTGATGTCGAGGGTCAGGCGCGCGGTATAGAGGTCGCCTTTCTGCAGATCAGTTGCGTCGCCCTGGCGAACCCAGGCCTCCGCGTACGGGCTCGCCTGTGGGCGCGTACCGATGGCCGTGCGTTTGCCGCGCTCGGTGGTCATGCCGTCCACCGCAGCAACTCGTCGACCAGCGCGGTGATCTCGCACGCGGCGGCGCTGTCCGGTGCCGTCTCGCGGGCTAGCCGTCCGGCGGCCACGCTGTCGGCGAAGACGATGCGCTGGCGCACCTCGGCGCTCAGCGCCGGCAACGGCTGCTCGGCCAGGGCCTGACGCGCTTCGCGACCGATGATGGTGGTGCTGACGCGTCGGTTGATGACGAAGGCCGCGCGCAACGCGGGGCGGAACACTTGCGCCTCACGGATCAGCGCGACCATTTCAGCGCTGGCCCACAGGTCGTAGGGACTGGGTTGCACAGGAATAATCACGCGCTCGGCCGCCAGCAGTGCGGAGCGTGCCAGGGCGGCAATGCGTGGTGGCCCATCGATGACCACATGATCGGCGCGACGCGCCAGTTCAGGCGCCTCCTGGTGCAGGGTTTCGCGGGCCAGGCCCACGACACTGAACAACCTCGGCAGCCCCTGTTGAGCGCGCCGTTGCGTCCAGTCCAGTGCAGAGCACTGCGGATCGGCATCCAGCAGGATGACATGCTGGCCTCGCATCGCCAGCTCACCGGCGATGTGGGTGGCGAGAGTGGTCTTGCCAACGCCGCCTTTCTGGTTGAGTAAGGCGATGATCATGGCGCGGCCCTCCCTGCGGAGAAACCGACCTGGCCGTGCCGTTTTGCGGTTGCCCACCGAAACGGCGCGCTTCTATAAAAAGTTAGAGCTTTTAAGTTAGAGAAGTTAAGGGAGCCTGGAGCCAGCGCAGGCTCTGGCTTCCAGGCTATTTCGCACGCCTGATAGCACGATAGGGACACGCCCGATAGCACGATACCCCTTACGCCTGATAGCACGAGCCCGTCCACAGGTTTTCCCGCAGTTACCCCCGTGCCGTGGGCGACACGGGGCGGAAGGTCAGCAACTCCGTGCTGGCCTCCGGTATGCGCTCGATGCCGAGCACATAACCGGGCAGCGACTGCCGCGCCACCAAGGTACGCAGGTCGCAGGCGAAGTCGCAGAACCTCGCCGAGCTGCCCGACTTGCGGTGCAGGTGGCGGAAGTCGAACTGCCAGCCGTCCGGCTGCTTTCCACCATGCTTGCGCACCAGGCGGTACAGCCAGCGCTCGATGCCACCAGTGAGCCGGAAGTACGCTGGGTCGATGGTCAGCACCAGGGCGGCGTCCAGCACGCCCGCGTAGAACCAGTCCGGCAGGATCAGCTCGATGCCCAGCGGCGTGCCACGGGCATCGGCCAACTCCTTCCACTCGTTGATCCAGGAGAAGCGGTGTAGGCGCCGTCCTGTCGTCTCGCGAATCGACGTGGCCACCGTGGTCGACTGCAGTCGATCCAGGGCGGCCTTGAGGCGCTGGTAGTCGCGCAGCGATACCCCGCGCCCGATAAAGCGCAGGATCTCGTAGGGCGTGGCGCGCATCAGGCGCGATGGGTGCAGGCCCGCATCGCGCGCCGCGACGATCTGGCTGGCCGCCCAGATCAGCACGTCGGCATCCCAGATCGTGGCGATGCCGTGCTCCTGCGTACCCTCCACGCGCACCGTGACAGCAGCGTTGCGAAAGTCGATCGGCGTCGTGCGCCGCGACTTGGCCAGCGAGAAGAATGGGTAGGCCATCAGATCCTGACTGTCGCGCGGTGCCATGTCGCCCGGTAAAGCGCGGAACAGGTCGAGCTGCTCCCGCTCCAGCATGGGCCCGGTCATGGCGGTGACCACAGTCGCGCCGCCGATCAGCGCGCACGGCTGTCGGCCGAGTGCTGCTCGGCGTACTCGGGATCGGACGTGGCCTCGAAGCTGTGCTGGTCTGCCCAGGCATCGAGGTCGGCGACAGCGTACATGACGCGCCGGCCGAACTTGCGAAAGCGCGGACCACCGCCGATCACTCGCTGCTTCTCCAGCGTGCGCGGCGACAGGCGCAGGTAGACGGCCGCCTCGTCATTGGTCAGGTAGCGCTGCGGCTGGGCAGTGACTGCGGGTTGCAGGGACTTAGGGTGGGTGACAGCAGGTCGCACGGGAGCAGGTCGCATGAGGTGAGCCTCCATCGTTCAGGACTGCCCGGCCACACCAGCGCAGCCGGATGGAGGCAGTCTCAGAAAGGCTTGGCGGTCTGCTCAGGGTCGTTTTGCGGACTGCGCCGAACGGCCCTCCCCGCACTCGTCGAGTTGTGCCAGACGGCGATAGCCGCCGAGCATCAGCGTCCGACCGCGGCGCACCAGACGACGCACCTTCGAGCGCAGGCCACCGTCGGCGTGCCAGCCGCCGGTGACCATGGCTGCCCCAAACAGCCCCACAGCCACCTCGCGCAAGGACGCCCCCGCCAGGGTGGCATCAAGCGCTTGAAGGGTATGCAGCTCCAGCAGCACGGCTGGGCTGGGGCGGCACAGGGTCGCCGCAAACGGTGCGGCATCAGCGGCTACAGCCAGCTTGTCCAGCTCGGCCGCGAGAACGCAGTAATGTGTGCAGGGCCTGGCGCAGGCCCGCACGGCGTGGACATAGGCCATGCCCTGCTCCAGGTCGGGCGCAACGGCTAGCCGCAGGCAGCAACACGGCCAACGCGCCATCAGCAGCAGGCGCCGGCCATCATGGATCAGGCCTTTGCTGCCAGAGATGCGCCAGAAGTCGAATGCCGCGGAGTCGGGCATGGGATCGACATCGGGATAGAGGTGAATCAGCTCCGGGGGATCCGGGAACCAGGCCGGCTGCGCATCGCGCGCATCCAGGTCAGGATCCTCCAGCAGACGTAGCCCCCAGTGTTGCGCCGCCTCGGGGCGACGTTGCCGGTTATGCCAGTCGCGACGGTACTCAGGATTGCGCCGCAGGTACTCCCAGGCCAGGGCTAGATCGTCCAGGTGCAAAACATAGAGGTAGGCCGCAGCGGGATACCACTGCTCGTGATCGACCATACGGCAACCTCCCTTTGCACATGGGGCAGTCACCACGGATCGCAACGCGAGGCAGCAGATGGAAACACGTCAAACGGTAGCATCAAGACCGATTGACTCCGAAGTGTTGCGCAGCTCATCCGAATGCGACAGCGCCACCGACCATCAATGGTGCGGCACAGGGCATATCCTGCTGGCTTGAGCGGTAGGAATCCTGACCGATTTGGTCAGGCTGGCAGGGCCTAGCAGAAATAATGCCGATTGAGACCGAAGCGGTCTGAATTCGGATCGCTCAGTCGATGATTGAGCCGTTTCGCTGCGCCAGCTGGGTGTATTGAGCCAGCGTACGCGTCGCCTGGAAGTGCAGGTCGCGCATGACCGGGCGCTTGAGCGGCCCAACGATGGACGCCAGCTCGGACAGTTTCACGAAGCCCAGCGCCGGCATCCCGATACCCACGTCGCACAGACCATAGGCCGTGTCCTCATCGGCAGGGTCGAGCGCGGCCAGCAGCCAGGTCGCGTGTGCATCGGGGGTGAACAGGCGCACCACCGGGCGCTGGTCGATGGCATGGCCTGCAACCCGAGCGCGGCCGTTCACTAGCAGTTGCTCGCGCTCCGTGTCGGTGATGAGCAGCCGGGTCATGGCCGTATGCCAACCGGTGTCGATGCACGAATGTGCTTTTGTCCGGAAGCGCCAATCCGCCGATGCGGATTTGTGCATCTGATCAGAAACACAGATCCGCATGCAGGCAAATCCGTGAAGGCGCCAAGGCGTGGAAGCGGCATTGTGCAAATCGGGAAAGACACGGAGACGCCTCTGCGGTTCTGATGAAATCCGCCGATGCGGGTTTCCGTAAAAGCACGAAAGCGGCGGAAATACCGCGCAATGAGTTAAAGATAACGTGGTTTTGATTCTCCCTCGGTCGGACGCTTCTGTCCATGCAGAAGCGATCCGTTCAGCCCGGCCGACCGACCGGCTCCACCACCTTCGATGCCGAGCTGGCGCAAGCCTTCGGCGCAGCGGTGCGCGCGCTGCGAATGGAGCGTGGCATCGCGCAGGAGTCGCTGGCGAACCTGGCCGGCATCGAGCGCTCGCACATGGGCAAGGTCGAGCGCGGCGAACACATGCCCACGCTGGCGATCATCTTCAAGATCGCCAGTGCGCTCGATTGCAGTACAGCAGTGCTGATGGCTGCGACGGAAAGCCAGCTCGCTACTTCCAGGGCGTAGGCCCGCACCAGCCCCCCGCCGCAACGGGCGGGGCATCGAGGTGGCCGTCAGGCCGCCGACTTGCTGCGCGACCAGATCAGGTTATGTGTACCGTCCTCCTCAATCAGCCGGGCGTAGATCGTCGCCGGGAACGAAGGATCGTCGAGGGTCACGGACAGGTAGGGCCGCTCGGCCTGGCTGACTTTCTTCCAGGCCGCGCCGATGTCGTAGCCGCCGGCCGCCTGGATGCGGTAGTCGGGGACGTTCTCGCTGTTCCTGTCGTTGAGGACGAACTTGACCTTGACGTTGAGCGTCAGGGTGCGAACTGTGCCGGTGAAGCCGTCGTTCTGAGCGGTGAAGGTGCCGATGTTGGCTATGATGATTTCTCCTTGCGGGGTAACCAAGGTCGCGCCATCGCGTCCTTGTTGTGATCCGGCAGGCGGAGGACGGGCTGGCCGTACCGCGCAGCGGCCGCAACAGCGTGGAGGACCGGGAGGTGCACAGAATTTGTGGGCGAGGAATCCGCGCAGCGGAGGGGAAATTGTTTGCGCCGGACGGTTGCAGCCATGAAGCCCGAGGCGAAGCCGGGCCACCGCCAGGATTCACGACAAGCCGAGGACGCACCGGGCCGAACTTCCCCGACAAGGAGACAGGGCCGACTCGGTCTCTCCGCATGACGGCTCCACCGGCCTGCACCCTGACGCGGACAAGGCCAACACCCCGACGACGGGCGAGAACGCCCTTACCGCGTCCAGTGGCAACAGGCTTTAGGGGTGGGCTGGCAGGGGCTTAGAAAGGCCTAGCGGCCTGTCCGCGGCCATCCTTCAAGACCTGGAGCGGCGAACCGCCAGAGTCGAGGACGGTGCTCCCCCATGCACAACCTGTCGCATCAAGTCGGAACATAGCACCCAACGCCTTACTGTCCAAAGCTGCCATTCGTAAATGAACATGAACTAGTGGCGATCAGTCTGAAAATAACTTCGCTATAAGAAGTGGCACCTGACTATTTACCAGAAGCATACCGACGACCAGCTGCATCAAGCCCCGCCAGGGCGAAGTGGTACAGGTGATCAACAATTTCCTCACGGGGCATCTTGCTAATTTCCTGAATCGGGCCGGGTATACCGCGTCGACCGATCAGCAGCATCAGGCAGGGTGCAACTACGCTGAGCAGGCAGCGCAGCAAGGCCGGGGCGCCCATGGGAATGCCGGTGATTTCCGCGACGATGGTCATTGCCAGGGACACCTTTATCGGAACTTCCGATTGCATCAGCACCTGGAGGTGAGAAGAGGGCGCGAGGATTTCTGCGGCCAGCACGGTGAGGTGCCAGCTGTCAGCACCATCAGTTGATTTGGGCACCAATTGTTCAAGCAGGCTTCTGAGTTTTCCCGCTACCGGTAGATCGCTCTCTGCGATTTGCTGCAGCGCAGTGACGTCCAGCAGGCGGCGGTGCGCTTCCACCAGCACGGCCTGGTAGAGGCCGTCACGCCCGCCAAAGTGGTAATTGATGGAGGCCAGATCCACTTCAGCCAGAGCCGCAATGGCCTTGCTGGTGGTTTCGGCAAACCCTGCCGTACCAAACAGTGCCCCAGCCGCTTCCAGTATCCGCGTGCGGGTGACTTCGCCATCTGCACGAGCAGCGCGGGGAATTTTGCTCATTTAGCCTATTTCCATCGAACAACACCGAGGTCGATGATTTTGCTTGAGCTATAGTTTAAATTCAATTTAATCTATGGGTCGTTAGACGACTTCGTCGCCCCTTCACCTCGTGGAAACAGCCCATGAAGAAACTGCCCATCATCCTCGTGACCCTAGCCACCGTGGCGCTCGCATTCTGGGCAGGGCTGCAGTTCAGCTCCGGAAAAAAGGACGACACGTTGGTGCTGCATGGCAACGTCGATATCCGCCAGATTTCGCTGGCCTTCGATGGCAACGGCCGTATCGCCACGCTCAAAGTTGATGAGGGCGAGAGTGTGCATCAGGGCGATGTGTTGGCCGTTCTCGACACGCGCACGCTTGAGCTGCAAGCCGAGCAAGCGCAGGCGAAAATTGAGGTGCAACAACAAAATCTGAAGTTGCTGCGCAGCGGTTCACGGCCGCAGGAAATCGCCCAGGCGCGCAGTCGCACGGCCGCTGCACAAGCCGATGCAACACGCGCTGCGCAAGACCTGGCACGCCTGCAAGGCATCGCCGACACCACCAAAGGCCGCGGCGTCAGTACACAAGACTTGGACCGAGCCAAGAGCAGCGTACAGGTGGCCAGGGCCACCGTAGCTGAACGCCAAGAAGCCCAGCGCTTGACCGAGATAGGCCCCCGCCAGGAAGAATTGGCCGGTGCCGAGGCTCAGCTCAAGGCATCGCAAGCGCAACTCGCGCTGTTGCAACACCAAGTCGACCAAGGCCAACTCATGGCGCCCGCCGATGCCGTGGTGCGTTCGCGGTTGCTGGAGCCGGGCGACATGGCCACCCCGCAACGTCCCGTCCTGGCGTTGGCATTAACTCAGCCCAAGTGGGTGCGCGTGTACGTTAATGAGCCGGACCTGGGTCGCGTCAAACCTGGCATGAGCGCAAACGTATTTACCGATGCCGCCCCCGACCGGGCCATTGCCGGCACCGTGGGCTATATCTCCTCCGTGGCCGAGTTCACCCCCAAGGCAGTCCAGACCGAAGAGCTGCGTACCAGCCTGGTGTATGAAGTGCGCGTGCTGGTTAAAGACCCTGACAATTCGCTGCGCCTGGGCCAACCGGCGACGGTGCAGTTGGCAGCCGGCGCCGCGCAATGACCGACGCAGTCATCACCGTTGCGGCCGAGGGCTTACGCAAAACCTTCGAGGCGCCGGGCGGCGGCCCCCTGCATGCCGTCAATGAGATTGCCATGACCGTGCGCGCCGGTGAGCTGACGGCCTTAGTCGGGCCCGATGGTGCGGGCAAAACCACCCTGCTACGCATGATGGCGGGGCTGTTAAAACCCGATGCCGGCAGCCTACAAGTGCTTGGCATCGATGTGACGGCGCAGCCACAAGCCGCGCAAGACCGCATTAGCTACATGCCCCAGCGTTTTGGCCTGTATGAAGATTTGAGCGTGCAGGAAAACCTCAACCTGTACGCCGATTTGCATGGCGTGCCGCAGGAGGTTCGCCGCGAGCGTTTCGCCCGCATGCTGGCAATGACCGACCTCACGCGGTTTACCGATCGCCCGGCTGGCAAACTGTCTGGCGGCATGAAGCAAAAGCTCGGCCTGGCCTGCACCTTGGTGCGCTCACCCGATCTGCTGTTACTGGACGAGCCGAGCGTGGGCGTCGACCCCTTGTCGCGCCGCGACCTGTGGAAAATCGTGCAGCAACTGGTGGATGACGAGAACCTCAGCGTAATTGTCAGTACCGCGTACATGGATGAGGCCGAACGCTGCGCCAATGTATTTGTGATGCACCAAGGCAGGCTGCTGGCCGAGGGTACGCCGGCGGCTCTGACGCAAAAGGCCCATGGCTTGACCTACGTGGCGACACCACCGCCGAACGCGCCGGCTCGGGACCTGCAGGCGCGGTTGATCGATGCCCGTGAGCTAATTATCGATGCCGTGCCCAAGGGCGGCGCCGTACGTTTTATTCGCCAGCCAGACGTCGACAGCCCCGCGCTGGAAACACTGCTCGAAGGCATTGAATACCAGCCGCGCGAAGCCGAACTCGAAGACACGTTCATGATGATGCTGCGCAAGCATCACGAGGATGAGCAGGCCGCACCGGCACCTGAAGCTGCGAGCGTGGATGAAAGCGCTGGGGTAAACAATGCCCTCGAAGGAACCGACGGCAAACCCGCCATCGAGGTGCACGACCTGGTGCGCAAATTTGGCGACTTCACAGCGGTTGCCAGCACGTCGTTTGAAGTGGCACGCGGCGAGATATTTGGTTTGCTGGGCCCCAATGGCGCAGGCAAAACCACTACCTTTCGCATGCTCTGCGGCCTCCTTCCCGCCACCAGCGGCCAACTAGAAGTGGCCGGGTTGAACCTGCGCAACGCCCGAGCCCAAGCCCGTGCGCGCATCGGCTACGTGTCACAAAAATTCGCGCTGTACGGCAACCTTACGGTGCTGGAAAACCTTGAGTTTTTTGGTGGCGCGTACGGCCTGCGCGGCCAGGCGCTGGAGCGGCGTATAGCGGCCACAATTGAGCAATTCGGGCTGAAACCCAAAGCCGTCAGTGAGCTGCTGCCGGGCGGTTACAAGCAGCGTCTGGCCATGGCCACCGGCCTGCTACATGAGCCGGAAATCCTCTTTCTCGACGAGCCTACCAGCGGCATCGACCCCCTCGCCCGGCGTGCGATCTGGCGCACCATCACCGCGCTTGCCCAGAGCGGCGTCACCATCATTATCACCACTCACTTTATGGAAGAGGCCGAGTACTGCGACCGCATCGCCATTCAGGATGCCGGCAAGATGCTCGCGCTCGGCACCCCAAGCGAAGTGCGCGAGCAGGCCGGGGACGCTGCCGGCGCCGACATGAACAGCGCGTTTATCGCCATCGTTGAACAAGGCCGTGCTGCCAGCCGCCCCGCAACCGAGGGAGCCGGCGCATGAGCAAACGCGCATTGGGTTTCAGCAGTCGTTTCACGGCGCTGTTACGCAAAGAAGTGCGGCAACTGCTGCGCGATAAAAGCAATCTGGCGGTGGGGTTGCTGTTGCCGTTAGCGCTGATTCTGCTGTTCGGTTACGGCCTGTCGTTCAACGTGGAAAACGCGCCGGTCGCGCTGGTGCTGGAAGACCACTCGGTAACGGCCCGTGATGTGGTGGCCGGGATGGAAGGCTCGAACTACCTAGAGCCGGTGTGGGTGGCCAACATGCCCGAGGCTGAGCGGTTGCTGCAGGCCGGTGAAGTAGACGGCATTGTGCGCATCCCCCTGGATTTTTCCAGGCGTTTGGCGGCCGGCGATGCACGCATTCAACTGATGCTGAATGGCGTCGACTCCACGTCCGCGTCGATCATCGAAGGCTACGTCAGCGGCGCCATTGGCGGTTGGGCACAACAGCAGGCCGACCGCAGCGGCAACAAACCGGCGGCCGGCGGCAGCGTGGAAGTGGTGCAGCGCATGTGGTTTAACGAGACCGGCGAAAGCCGCTGGTACTTGGTGCCTGGTTTGATCGTGCTGGTGTTGACGCTGATTGGTGCATTCTTGACCTCGTTGTTGATCGCCCGCGAATGGGAGCGCGGCACCTTGGAGTCGCTGTTCGTTACCCCTGTGCGGCCGCTGGAGTTAGTGCTATCCAAGCTGGCGCCGTACCTGGTGATTGGCGCTATCGATCTGGTGATGTGTTTGCTGGCCTCGTCCTTTCTGTTCGAGGTGCCGATGCGAGGCTCGCTACTCATTATCGTGCTGGCGTCGATGTTGTACTTGGCGGTTTCGCTGCTGCTGGGCTTGTACATTTCCGGCGCCACGCGCAACCAGTTTCAGGCCAGCCAGATGGCACTGCTAACCAGCTTTATGCCGGCCATGATGCTGTCCGGCTTTGTTTTCGACCTGCGCAACGTGCCGGTGGTGATTCAAGTGATTAGCCAACTGCTGCCCGCGACGCACTTTATGGCCTTGATCAAAACCTTGTTTCTGGCTGGTGACCACTTTCCCACCATTATGCGCAGCAGCGCCGTTCTCTGCCTGTACGCGGTGGTGCTGACGTGGGCCACCACCCGCACCTTGCGCAAAACGCTGGAGTGACGCCATGACTTCGTTTTTAGCCAGCCTGGCGCAGATCGGCGCCCTAGTGCGCAAGGAGCTCCTTGCGCTGATCAAGGAACCTGTCAGCCGCGTGGTGCTGATCGGGCCCGCGCTGATTCAGGCGTTGCTGTTCGGCTACGGCGCCACATACGACCTCAACAGCGCGCCATATGCGGTGCTCGATCAAAGTCATGGGCAGGCCTCCAGGGAGTTGTTGGCGCGGTTGGACGGCACCGGCGTGTTCAAACGTGCGGCCACGCTGACCACCCCGGCGCAGATCGCCACGGTGATAGACGACGGCAAGGCGCTGATGGTGCTGAGCATTCCGTCCGACTTCCAGCAGCGCTTGGCGAATCAGCAACGCGCGCCGCTGCAGGTGATTCTGGACGGTCGCAACTCGTCTTCCGCCGGCCTGGCCGGCGGCTATGTCGGCTCCATCGTGGCTGATTACAACGCCTCACTGGGCGGGGGCGCGCAGGGAATTCGTATCGAGCGCCGCGCTTGGTTCAACCCCAACCTGGAGTCCCGCTGGAACCTGATGCCGGCGCTGATAGCTTCGTTGAGCATGTTGCAGACGCTGCTGCTGGCCGCGCTGTCGGTGGCCCGTGAGCGCGAGCAGGGCACCTTCGACCAGTTGCTGGTCACCCCGCTAACGCCGATGCAGATCCTGATTGGCAAGGCGGTGCCAGCCGTGGGGATCGGGTTGCTGCAATCGACGATTATTTTTCTGGTCATCCGCTTCTGGTTTGACGTGCCCATGACCGGCTCCGTGGCCTTGCTCTACCTGGGGC
>NZ_WKCD01000078.1:0-20535 GCF_021606625.1 Pseudomonas sp. PA-4-8C | reverse complement strand
ACACCTGGTGAGCGGCCAGTTGGCTCAGCTCCAGAAACGGCGAGCCCGGGTCGAGCAGACGGTTGATGCGCTCGCGGGGCAACAGCTTGCCGCGTGAGGTGTGGCGTTCCTGGGCCTTGGCGCCGCCACCTTGGTGGACGTGGGCAAGCAGGCTGTGCAGGGCGTCGACCTGTTCAAGCATCGCCGCGCGGTTGGCGGCGAATTCCGCCGAGCGCGGGTTGAGCTGGGTATGCAGGGTAGCCATGGGGCGCTCCTTCAGCGGGTTTCGTTGAACAGTTCGCGACCGATCAACATCCGCCGAATCTCACTGGTGCCCGCACCAATTTCGTAGAGCTTGGCGTCACGCAGCAGGCGCCCGGCGGGGAATTCATTGATATAGCCATTGCCGCCCAGAATCTGGATCGCATCCAGGGCCATTTGCGTGGCGCGCTCGGCGCTGTAAAGAATCACGCCCGCGGCGTCCTTGCGCGTGGTCTCGCCGCGCTCGCATGCCTGGGCCACCGCGTAGAGGTAGGCACGGCTGGCGTTGAGTTGGGTGTACATATCGGCGACCTTGCCCTGGATCAGCTGGAACTCGCCGATGCTCTGGCCGAACTGCTTGCGGTCGTGGATGTAGGGCACGATCAGGTCCATGCACGCCTGCATGATCCCGGTAGGCCCACCGGAGAGCACCACGCGTTCGTAGTCCAGGCCGCTCATCAACACTTTCACGCCGCCATTGAGCACGCCGAGGATGTTGTCTTCGGGTACCTCGACATCGTCAAAAAACAGCTCGCAGGTGTTGGAGCCGCGCATGCCCAGCTTGTCGAATTTGTTGCTGCGGCTGAAGCCTTTCCAGTCGCGCTCGACGATGAAGGCGGTGATGCCGTGGGGGCCTTTTTCCAGGTCGGTCTTGGCGTAGATCACATAGGTGTTGGCGTCCGGGCCGTTGGTGATCCAGGTCTTGCTGCCATTGAGTACGTAATGATCGCCGCGCTTGTCGGCGCGCAGTTTCATCGACACCACGTCAGAACCGGCATTCGGCTCGCTCATGGCCAGGGCGCCGATGTGTTCGCCGCTGATCAGCTTGGGCAGGTACTTGAGTTTTTGTGCGTGGTTGCCGTTGCGGTTGATCTGGTTGACACACAGGTTGGAGTGCGCGCCGTAGGACAACGCCACCGAAGCCGAGCCGCGGCTGATTTCTTCCATGCTCACCACATGGGCCAGGTATCCCAGGCCAGCACCGCCGTACTCCTCGGGCACGGTGATGCCCAGCAGGCCCATGTCCCCGAACTTGCGCCACAGGTCAGCGGGGAACAGGTTGTCGATGTCGATCTGGGCCGCGCGCGGTGCGATCTCCTTGGCCACGAAGGACTGCACCTGGTCGCGCAGCATGTCGATGGTCTCGCCGAGGGCGAAGTTCAGGGACGGGTAACTCATGGACAGGCACCTTAATGTGAGCTTTGTTGTTGTGTGGGCGGGGCGCGGGAGGAGGGCGCTCACCTTTACGTTAACGTAAGCTTGCGTTACGACGCTGTCAATCGTAGTTTACGTATACGTCAACCTACAAAAAAGATAACAGGGGTCGTTATGGATCAACCGCACCCGAGCTACAGTCGTGGCTCCCAGGACAAGACTTTGCTGGCCATGACCATTGGCCAGGCATTCGATCACACTGTCGCGCAATACCCAGATGGCGAAGCCTTGGTGGTGCGCCACCAGCAGCGGCGCTACACCTGGCGGCAACTGGCCGAGACGGTTGAGCTGCACGCCCGCGCATTCCTCGCCCTGGGTATGCAAACCGGCGACCGCCTGGGTATCTGGGCGCCTAACTGTGCCGAGTGGCTGATCTGCCAGGTGGCGAGCGCCAAGCTCGGGGTGATCCTGGTCAATATCAACCCGGCCTATCGCAGCAGCGAGTTGGATTACGTGCTCAAGCAGTCCGGCTGCCAATGGCTGGTGTGCGCCGGTTCGTTCAAGAGCTCCGATTATCACGCCATGCTCCAGGCGCTGAAACCCCAGCTGCGCGGCCTCATCAGCCTCGACCCCAGCCCGCCGCCGGAATTCATGCCCTGGTTGCAGTTGGCGGCCCTTGGCGCAGGCGTGTCGCCCGAGCAACTGCACAGCCGCCAGGCCAGCCTGCATTTCGATCAACCTGTGAATATCCAGTACACCTCCGGCACCACCGGCTTCCCCAAGGGCGCTACCCTCAGTCACCACAACATCCTCAATAACGGTTACATGGTCGGTGAAAGCCTGGGCCTGACGGCAGAGGATCGCCTGGTGATCCCGGTGCCGCTGTACCACTGCTTCGGCATGGTCATGGGCAACCTCGGTTGCATCACCCACGGCACCACCATGATCTACCCCAATGACGGCTTCGATCCGCTGCTGACGCTGAGCGCCGTCGCCGAAGAAAAAGCCACCGGTTTATATGGCGTGCCGACCATGTTCATCGCGCTGCTCGATCACCCGCGCCGGGCCGAGTTCGACCTGTCCAGCTTGCGCACTGGGATCATGGCCGGTGCGACGTGCCCGATCGAGGTGATGCGTCGGGTCATTCATGAGCTGCACATGGCAGAGGTGCAGATTGCCTATGGCATGACTGAAACCAGCCCGGTGTCGCTGCAGACCGGCGCAGATGACGATATCGAACGGCGTGTCACCACGGTGGGCCGCACCCAACCGCAACTGGAAACCAAGATTGTCGACGAGGCCGGTAACACCGTGGCCCGTGGCGTGATCGGTGAACTGTGCACCCGGGGCTACAGCGTGATGCTGGGTTACTGGAACAACCCTGAAGGCACCCGTGAGGCCATCGACGATGCCGGCTGGATGCATACCGGTGACCTGGCGACCATGGATGAGGAGGGTTACGTGTGCATTGCCGGGCGTAACAAGGACATGATCATTCGTGGGGGGGAGAACGTTTACCCGCGGGAGCTGGAAGAGTTTTTCTTTACTCACCCGGCGGTGGCGGACGTGCAGATCGTGGGCATCCCGGATGAGCGTTATGGCGAAGAGATTGTTGCCTGGATCAAGTTCCATCCCAGTCAGGTGGCCAATGAGTTGGAGTTGTTGAGCTGGTGCAAGGACCGCATCGCCCATTTCAAGACGCCCAGGTATTTCAAGATCGTGGATGAGTTTCCGATGACGGTGACGGGCAAGATTCAGAAATTTCGGATGCGCGAGATTTCCATCCAGGAGCTGCAAGCGCGCTGACAACGTCAAACCCTGGTAGCTGGCTTGCCTGCGATGGCGGCCTGACTGCCGGCCCACATCTACCTGATACCCCGCGAACCTGCTGTGCCACCCAAATAGTGAAACCCAGAAAGCACAAAGGGGACCCGAAGGTCCCCTTTAATTTGTCGTTGCGTGCTCTTTTCTTATTATTGAGGGGCGGCCTGTTGTTGTTTTTGGTAGCCGTGGCCCGTACCGCTTTTTTTGGCGACCCCCATCCGGGGTCAAGAGCAAACGTATTTTTTTGAACGCTGACCTGCTTCTTCGTAAACGATCCAACCAGTGGGTAGCTACCTGAGGTAGTTTTATTTTTCTCTATCCGGTTGCGGGTTGCGGCATGCCGTACCCTGGGAAGCACATCTTCTCCAAAAAAATCTGTTAGCTGCGTCTCTGCCGTGTTGTTTTTGTTATGTCAGAGTCGTTTCGTCTTATTTTTATTAGGTTTGGCGCTTTTTATTCTTGTTATGCCATAGAGATAGCAGAAGGCGTGCCAACTTTTTAAAAGCCTTTAAAATCAACGAGTTGTTTTTTTGTCAGTATTTTCTTTCAGTTTGCACGGCGGATTTTGTTCCCGCGTTACCCGTTATGCCGGGAAGCGGTAACACATTCTCACAGCTGTGCTACTCACCTGCGTTACGCACCTTCGCCACGCGGGAACCCGTAGGCCGTCCCAGCACCTGGCTGATCTGCTGGCCGGCGCCAATCAAGCGTTCCAGGTCGATGCCCGTGTCGATGCCCAGGCCGTTGAGCAGGTACAGCACGTCCTCGGTGGCGACGTTACCGCTGGCGCCTTTGGCGTAAGGGCAGCCGCCCAGGCCTGCGATTGAGCTGTCGAACACCGTGATGCCTTCCAGCAGGCTGGCGTAGATGTTAGCGATGGCCTGCCCGTAGGTGTCATGGAAATGCCCGGCCAGCTTGTCCCGTGGCACTTGGGCGCCGACCACTTCGAACAGGCGCCGGGTAGCGCCCGCCGTGCCGGTACCGATGGTGTCGCCCAGGGACACTTCATAGCAGCCCATGGCATACAGCTCGCGGGCGACGGCCGCCACTTGCTCCGGGGCGATCTCGCCTTCATAGGGGCAACCCAGCACACAGGACACATAACCGCGCACGCTGACGCCGTGCTGCTTGGCGGCGGCCATGATCGGTGCGAAGCGCTCCAGGCTTTCGCTGATGGAACAATTGATATTGCGCTGCGAGAACGCCTCGGACGCCGCCGCAAACACCGCGACTTCCTTGACCCCGGCTGCCAGCGCATCCTCGAAGCCGCGCATGTTCGGTGCCAGGGCGCCATAGGTCACGCCGGGCTTGCGCTGGATCTGCGCAAACACTTCGGCTGAACCTGCCATTTGCGGCACCCATTTGGGCGAGACAAAACTACCGACTTCGATATAGCTCAAGCCAGCGGCGCTCAACGCGTCTACCAATCGGACTTTATCCGCCACGCTGATGGGCTGGGCTTCGTTCTGCAAACCGTCGCGCGGGCCGACTTCAACCAGGCGTACGTGGGAGGGGAGGGACATGGCAGTTACCTTCTGGTCAATGGCCGGCTTGGCTGATGGTCTGCGCCAGGGCCTGGGTGCAACGCTCTTCAGCGGTGTCCAGTTCCAGCTTCATCTGTTCGATATCCAGCAGTTGCTGTTCCAACTGTTCACGGCGTTCGGCGATCTTGGCCAGCATGCTGTTGAGTTGGATCTGGTTGCCGCCGGTGGGGTCGTAGAGTTCGATCAGTTCGCGGCATTCGGCCAGGGAGAAGCCGATGCGCTTGCCACGCAGGATCAGCTTGAGGCTGACCTTGTCCCGCGCCGAGTAAATGCGCTCCTGGCCCCGACGTTCGGGGGCCAGCAGGCCTTGTTCTTCATAGAAACGAATGGCGCGGGTGGTGATGTCGAGCTCGCGGGCGAGGTCGGAGATGCTGTAGGTGGTGCTCATGGCGGTGCTCAAGGAAGTCTTGGCGCTAAGCTAATTGCAGGTTGACGTAAACGTCAAGGGCCACTGCGCAACCCATCGGGAGCAAGCCCGCTCCCACAGTTTGATTGCGGGGTATCAGGTAGAGACGTGTCGGCTGGCAGGCCGTCATCGCAGGCAAGCCAGCTCCCACATTTGGATCACGGTGCGTCAGTTAGATCAGCGTCGGCTGGCAGGCCGTCACGGGAGCAAGCTCCCTCGCCACAGGTTCGGCGTCATACCGAAGTTGTGTAGATACCTATGCGCTCACAGGGGTAGCCCTTCAACTTCAAGCCTGTTGTTTATCCAACTTCTTTTCCTGGGCCGTCACCTGCTGGCACAACTCGATCATCTGTTCACGCATCCAGCGGTTTGCCGGGTCCTGGTCGGTGCTTTCGTGCCAGTACAAATGGGTTTCCACCGGCGGCACGTTGTTGACCGGCAGATTGAACCAGTGCAGTTCATGACGGCGGGCGAAACGCTCGGGCACGGTCATCACCATGTCGGTCTGTTGCAGCACCTGGGAGGCCATCAGGTAATGCTGGGAACGCAGGGCGATCTTGCGCTGGATGCCCATTTTGCCCAGGGCGAGGTCCACGTAACCCAAACCGTTGCGGCGGCTGGAGATATGGATATGGGTCAGTGACAGGTAATCATCCAGCGTGAATTTGTCCTTGCCCGCCATCGGGTGGCCCTTGCGCATGGCGCACACGTAGCGGTCTTCCATCAGCTTGACGTGACGTACCTGCGGGTCGGTGTTGAGCGGCGCATCCACGGCAAAATCCAGGCGCCCGGCGGCCAGTTCCTTGGTGGTTTCGCGGCGTTTGGACAGGAAACTCTCGATCACCACGGTCGGCGCCAGGCGGCGCAGGCGCTGGAACAGCGGCGGCAGGATCACGGCTTCGGTCAGGTCGGTCATGCTGATGCGGTAGGTCTTGGCCGCCTGCTGTGGGTTGAAAATTCTGCTTTCCTGCACCGACACCCGCAGCAACGACAACGCATTGCGCACCGGGCCGATGATGTTCTGCGCCATGGGCGTGGGTACCATGCCTTGGGCGGTGCGCACGAACAGCGGGTCGTTGAAGGTCTCGCGCAACCGTGCCAGGGCGTTGGACACCGCCGGCTGGGTGATGCCGACGATCTGCCCGGCGCGGGTCAGGTTGGCTTCGGTGTAGATCGCATCAAAGACGATGAAGAGGTTGAGATCGACCTTGCTCAGATTCATTTCGTTGCGCTCTTATTGTGAGGTGCCCATGCGCCGATCATATATCGGTGATGAATGTTAATACACGCCGAGAATAGGCTAGGTAAATTATCAGCGCTGTTCTAGCATCGAATGCATGACCTAAACAACCTCTCAGAGAAGGGAGCCGCTCATGGATTTCGCCTATTCGCCCAAGGTTCAGGAACTGCGTGAACGCGTCACTGCGTTCATGGACACTTATGTCTACCCGGCCGAACCGGTGTTCGAACGCCAAGTCAGCGAAGGTGATCGCTGGCAGCCCACGGCAATCATGGAAGAACTCAAGGCCAAGGCGAAGGCCGAGGGCTTGTGGAACCTGTTCCTGCCGGAATCCGAACTGGGCGCCGGCCTGAGCAACCTTGAATACGCACCCTTGGCAGAAATCATGGGCCGCTCGTTGCTGGGCCCGGAGCCGTTCAACTGCTCCGCCCCCGACACCGGCAATATGGAAGTGTTGGTGCGCTACGCCAACGAAGAGCAGAAGCAGCGCTGGCTCGAACCCCTGCTGCGCGGCGAGATCCGCTCGGCCTTTGCCATGACCGAACCGGATGTGGCGTCCTCGGACGCCACCAACATGGCCGCCCGCGCCGAACGCCAGGGCGACGAGTGGGTGATCAACGGCAAGAAATGGTGGACCTCCGGCGCCTGCGACCCGCGTTGCAAGATCCTGATCTTCATGGGCCTGAGCAACCCCGATGCACCGCGCCATCAGCAGCACTCGATGATCCTGGTGCCGGTCGATACCCCAGGCGTGAAAATCCTGCGACCGCTGCCGGTATTCGGTTACGACGATGCGCCTCACGGCCATGCCGAAGTGCTGTTCGACAATGTGCGCGTACCCTATGAAAACGTATTGCTGGGCGAAGGCCGTGGCTTCGAGATCGCCCAGGGCCGCCTTGGCCCAGGCCGTATCCACCACTGCATGCGTTCGATCGGCATGGCCGAGCGTGCATTGGAATTGATGTGCAAACGCTCGGTCAGCCGCACCGCCTTCGGCAAGCCCTTGGCGCGGTTGGGGGGCAATATCGACAAGATCGCCGACTCGCGCATGGAAATTGACATGGCCCGCCTGCTGACCTTGAAAGCGGCGTACATGATGGACACCGTGGGCAACAAAGTGGCGAAAAGCGAAATTGCCCAGATCAAGGTGGTGGCGCCGAATGTGGCCTTGAAGGTTATCGACCGCGCAATCCAGATGCACGGCGGCGCCGGGGTCTCCAACGACTTCCCGCTGGCCTATATGTACGCCATGCAACGCACCCTGCGCCTGGCCGACGGCCCGGACGAAGTACACCGCGCGGCGATTGGCAAGTTTGAGATCGGCAAGTATGTGCCGCGGGAATTGATGCGCGGCGGGCAGTAACACCGCGTCGCCTGTGATGATCGTTGATGATGATGATCGTTCCCACGCTCTGCGTGGGAACGCCTCCCGTGACGCTCTGCGTCACCCTTTCAAGAGCGGACGCGGAGCGTCCAGAGCGGCATTCCCACGCGGAGCGTGGGAACGATCCTCAGTACACCCAAACCTCCACCCGCCGATTCTTGATCCGCCCCTCATCCGCAGTATTGGCCGCCACCGGCATCTGCGCGCCAAACCCGCGAATATCCTTGAGCACCACGCCGCTCTTGACCAGCTCCCGGCGCACTGCCATCGCCCGCAATTTCGACAACAAAGCTGCACGTTGTGGGTCATTCTTGGTGTCGCCAAACCCCACCAGCGTCACCTGTTTATCCAGCTTGCCGTGGCTTCTGATATAGGCCACCACCCGCTGCACATCCTGGCGCGCCTTGTTGTCGAGGCTGGCGCTGCCCTCGTCGAAGCGAAAATTCACCGTCAGGCGCTGAGCGTCGCGGGCGATGGCCTGGTAGTCGTCGGGCATCGACGGGCGCGGCGCCACGCCAATCGCTTGCACCTGCTGGGCGATAAAGCCATTGGCGGCCACAATCGCCTGGCCCTGGCTGCCTTGGGTAAAGTCCACCAACGCCTTGGCCCACGGGTTGGGGGAAGAGGGCGGCAAGTAGAAGAACAGCCGCCGTGACAGCGGGTAATCCTCGGTGGCGATCAGGCTGGTCAGCGGCAGCATCGGTTGCGAGTCGCCGTCGACAATCGCCACCGCCTTGGCCTGGCGCACAGAGGGCAGGCCGATAAAGCCGATGCCTTGCGGGTCCTTGCTCACCGCATCGGACAGCTGTTCGCTGGATTCAAAGCGCTTGGCCGACGGCGCGAGCGGTTGGCCGCGGCGGCTCAGCACCAGTTCCCGGAAGGTGTCGAAGGTGCCGGATTGATCATCCCGGGCATATAAATGAATGGCCCCGCCTGTACCGCCCAGTGCCTCCCAGGTGCTGACTTCGCCGTTGAAGATCTGCGCCAATTGCTCGGTGTTGAGGCTATTGAGCGGGTTGCGCGGGTTAACGATGATTGCCAGGCCATCAATGGCGATCACATGCTCGGCGCCTGGGCTTTTCAAATCACCTAAGGGGGCGAGGTCCACCAGCTCGCTGTCTTTGATCGGGCGGGACGCTGCGGCGAGGTCGGCGCGGTTGTTCTTCAGCGCCGCAAAGCCGGTGCTGGAACCGTGGGCCGCGACCTCGATGGTGACCGTCTGGCCGTGGCGCGTCGTGCCGACCACGCGCTGTTCATTCGCCCCGGCACCCGCTTCAGCGTGTACGTCCTGCAAGCCCTGATGCTCCATCAAACCCTTGACCAGCGCCGGGCCGAGGGCCGCGCCGATGGTGTTGGAGCCCTGGATGCGCAGGGCCGGGCCTTGGTCGGGAATGGGGAGGGAAGCTGCCACCGCGGGGAGAGCGAGTGAAAAACACAGGAACAGAACGCGCAGCATCATGCCGGCACCTTCTCAAGCCAAGGGAGTGCCGGGAGATTAAGTCAGTTGGATTGCAGCCATATGACCAACACGGGCGCTGGCAAACCCTGATGCCCTGTAGGAGCGAGCTTGCTCGCGAAGAGCGTCAACGATAACGCAGCGAATCTGTTTTAACGCGGCGCTTTCAAGTTCTTCGCGAGCAAGCTCGCTCCTACAATCTATTTTTGAGGTCAGCTCAGTTCCAACCAGATCGGCGCATGGTCCGACGGTTTTTCCAGCCCGCGCAGGTCGTAATCCACCCCCGCATCCTTGACCCGTGGCACCAAACCCGTGGACGCCATGATCACATCGATGCGCAGCCCGCGCTTGGGCTCGTCCTCAAACCCACGGCTGCGGTAATCGAACCAGCTGAAGCGGTCGGTCACATCCGGGTTGAGGTGGCGGAAGCTGTCTACCAGGCCCCAGTTCTTCAGGCGCTCCATCCACTCGCGCTCTTCCGGCAGGAAGCTGCACTTGCCGGTTTTCAGCCAGCGCTTGGCGTTGTCGGCGCCGATGCCGATGTCGCAGTCTTGTGGCGAGATGTTCACGTCGCCCATCACCACCAGCGCCTGGTCGTTGCTGAACTGGGTTTCCAGCAGGTGCTGCAAGTCTGCATAGAAGCGCTGCTTGGCCGGGAACTTGGTCGGGTGGTCGCGGCTTTCGCCCTGCGGGAAGTAGCCGTTCATGATGGTTACCGGCTGGCCGTTTTCGTCGGCGAAGGTGCCCCAGATAAACCGGCGTTGGGCGTCTTCTTCATCGCTGGCAAAGCCTTTGTGCACGCTCAACGCTTCTTTGCGCGAGAGCAGGGCTACGCCGTAGTGGCCTTTCTGCCCGTGGTAGTACACGTGATAACCCAGGGCCTGCACCTCGGCCAACGGGAACTGATCATCGTGAACCTTGGTTTCCTGCAAACCGATCACGTCCGGTTGATGCTTTTCAATCAGCGCCGCCAACTGATGAGGGCGAGCACGCAGCCCGTTGATATTGAAGGAGACGATTTTCATGGTCGGCAGTCCAGTCTGGCAAAAGGGCGATGCTAGCCGACAAGTCGGACGGGGGCCAGCGTGGCGGTAGGGTGAATGCGCTGCTAATGTGGGAACGACTGGAGCTGTGCAGGTTCGTACCCATAAGAACGCCATGTTTGAGTGGCGCCCAGGGAGATTGATTGTTATGCCAGACACTTCGACGGCCACTGCCGAAATCCGCCTGCTCAATAGCGGTTACTCCCGCGAAGCGCGATCCCTGCTGTACCAGGCGTATCGCCATGAGCCGACCTTCGCCTACATCTTCGAAGCCGAGCGGGCGGGCTATGAGCAGCGGGTACGTGCCACTGTGCGCGAACTGGTCAAGCAGCACTTCTTTCAGAAACTCCCGGCCATCGGCCTGTTCGTCAACGACCGGCTGATCGGCATCGCCTTGATTGCACCGCCCCAGCGGCGCCTAGGCATCACCGAAAGCTGGGCCTGGCAAATCCGTATGTGGCTGAGCACCGGCGTGCGCGGTACGCGGCGTTACCTGGAATACCATCATGCCGTCATGGCGTGCCTGCCCACCGAGTCTGTGCATGTGTTGCCGCTGCTGGGCATTCACCCGCAGTTCCAGGGCAAGCACCATGGTGAGCAGTTGCTGGAAGCGGTACACAATTGGTGTGCCGACGATCCGCATTCATCCGGCGTGGTGCTCGACACCGGCAACTCCCGTTACCTGGATTTCTACAAGCGCCAGGGCTATGAGGAAATCGGCGAAGTCGCCGTAGGGCCGGTGCGCGAGCATGTGTTTTTCCATCCCAATCCCCAGGCGTTACATCCTGCAACGGCTTAGAACAGAATTATTCAGACTAATCCTGGTTCAAAGTTCCTCCCTCGCTCGTGTAGCATCCGCGCCTATGAAGTTTCCAGGAAGATTTACCAGCGGCTTGATTCTGCTGTTCACAAGCTGCGGCGCCTTGGCGCAAAGCGAATTGGACGTGCGGATCAAACCCTCAAACGACGCGCTGAAAGCCAACATCGAAGGCTACATCGGCGGGGTAGGCGATCGTGATGAAGAAGCCTTGCTGCGGTTCAGCCGTGGCGCCGAGGAGCAGGCGCGTAAAGCTGCGCAGGCCCTGGGCTACTATCAGCCACAGATCGCCAGCGATGTGAAGGGCGGCAAGAACCCGCGCCTGACTCTCACCATCGACCCCGGCGAACCGGTGCATTTGCGCAACGTGACCCTGCGAGTCGATGGCCCGGCTGCGAGCCTCAAGGCCTTTCGCGTGCCCGCCAGCGACGACCTCAAATCCGGCGCCGTGCTCAACCACGGCCATTACGAAGACGCCAAGCGCCTGATCCAGAACCAGGCCTCGCGCTACGGGTTTTTCAGTGGGCGCTTCACCAGCCAGAAACTTGCCGTAGACCCTCAAGCGGGCGTGGCCGACATCGAACTCATTTACGACAGCGGCCCACGCTACAGCATGGGCAAGGTCAGCTTCACCGGCGACACGCCCTTTGATGAAGAACTGTTGCAGCGCATGGTGCCGTTCAAGCCCGGCACGCCTTATGACTCCGAGCTGGTCGCCGAACTCAATCAGAACCTGCAAGCCAGCGGCTTCTTTGAAGGCGTGCGCGTCGACGCCAGCCCCACCGCCGCCACCGATGACGTGATCCCGGTGGCGGTGCAACTGGACACCCGCAAGCCGCGCACCATGGGCCTGGGCCTGGGTTACTCCACCGACGTCGGCCCACGGGGCAAAGCCAACTGGACGCGCCATTGGGTCAACCCCCAGGGCCACAGTTATGGCTGGGAAGCCGAACTGTCGGCGCCACGGCAGAACGTCGGGCTGTGGTACGACATCCCGCTCGACCCGCCGCTCACCGACAAACTGCGCTTTGCCGGCGGCTACCAGAATGAAGAAATCGCCAACACCGACACCCTGAGCAAGCTGCTCACCATCGGCCCCGAATGGCACAGCAAATTGCCCAGTGGCTGGACCCGGGTGATCTCCCTCAAGTACCAGCGCGAAGAATATCGTCTGGGCAATGATTCGGGTCTGAGTAACCTGCTGATGCCGGGCGTGAGTTATTCCTACCTGCGCAGCGACAACCGCATCGACCCGCACCACGGCTACCGCCTGATGTTCGACACCAAGGTCGCCAAGGAGGGCGCGGGGTCCGACACCAACCTGCTTTACGGCACGGCGACTATCAAGGGCCTGACCACCTTGTGGGATAACCACCGCTTCCTGGGCCGTGCGCAATTTGGCGGCAGTGCCACCAATGGCTACAAATCCGTGCCGCCTTCCTTGCGCTTCTTTGCCGGTGGCGACCAGAGCGTGCGCGGCTACGAGTACCAGACGCTGTCGCCCGAGAACGATCGCGGCGACCGCATCGGTGGCCGCTACATGGTGGCCTTGAGCGCCGAGTATCAATATTCCATCACCGATAAATGGCGTATCGCGACCTTTGTCGACCAGGGCAACTCCTTCAACAACCTCGACTTGCCCAGCCTGAAAACCGGCGTGGGCGTCGGCGTGCGCTGGGTGTCGCCAGTGGGGCCGATTCGCCTCGACCTGGCCCATGCCCTCGAAGATCCGGGCGGCGTTCGCTTGCACTTTTCCATGGGGCCTGAGCTGTGATGCGTGGTTTGAAAATAGCGGGGCTGGCGCTGGTCGCCATCCTCGCCTTGCTGTTGTTGGCGCTGTGGTCGGTGCTCGGCACCCAGGCGGGCAGTCGCTGGGCCCTCGGCCAGGTGCCAGGTTTGAGCGTGGAAAATTTCCAGGGCCGTTTGGGCGGGCAGTGGAGCGCCGACCATCTGCTGTGGCAGCAGGATGGCAGCCGCGTCGAGTTGAATGCCCCTACGTTTGAATGGTCGCCCGGCTGCCTGCTGCGCATGACCCTGTGCATCAACCGACTGGATGTGGAACAGGTCAGCCTGGAATTCGCCCCCAGTGCCGAAGAGAGCGACAGCGGGCCGATTCAACTGCCCGACCTGAAGCTGCCGGTTGCCCTGCAGTTGGGCGATGTGCGCATCGGCAGCCTGCTGTTCAACGGCAATGAAGAACTCAAGGGCCTGCAACTGGCGGCGCACTGGACTACCGCCGGCCTGCAGATCGACGCGGTGCATCTACAGCGCGATGACCTGGTGCTGGACCTCGCCGGCCTGCTGCAACCCAACGGCGATTGGCCGCTGACCGCCAGCGGTAACCTGAGCTTGCCCTACGCCCCAGGCGGTGCCCCCTGGACGGTCGCGCTCAAGATCGACGGCGATCTGCTCAAAACCCTCAAGCTCGACGCCGACAGCAGCGGCTACCTGCCGGCCAAGCTCACTGGCGAGCTGCAACCCCTGGCGGAAAACCTGCCGGCGCAGGTGCACATCACCTCCGAGTCGTTCAAACCCAGCGCAGACCTGCCCGATACCCTGCAACTCAACCAATTGGACCTGAGCGCCAAAGGTGACCTGAGCAATGGCTACCAGTTGCTGGGCAAGGCCGTGCTACCGGCCGAAAAAGGCCCGGTGGATTTACTGCTCAAGGGCAAGGTTGACGCCAAGGGCGCGCAGATTGCCGGCCTGGACCTGACGGCCGGCGACAAGCAAAGTCTCAAGCTCAGTGCCAACCTGGACTGGCAGCAAGGCTTCAGTGCTGACGCCAAGATCGACTGGCTGGATTTTCCCTGGCACCGCCTCTATCCGCTCATCGACGAACCGCAAGTGGCCTTGCGCACCTTTAACGGTGAAATCTCCTATAAAGACGGCAACTACCTGGGCAATCTCAAGGCTGACCTCGACGGCCCGGCGGGCAAGTTCAATGTGGTCACCCCCTTCAGTGGCGACCTCAAGCAAGTCTTCCTGCCTGAGCTGAAGCTGAGTGCCGGCCAGGGCAAGGCCGAAGGCCACCTGAACCTGCAATTTGCCGACGGCGTTGCCTGGGACACCGCGCTGGATCTGTCGGCGCTGAACCCGGCCTACTGGGTCGCGGAGCTGCCCGGCACCCTGGCTGGGCCACTGCGCAGCAAAGGCGAGTTCAAGAATGAGCAGCTCAAGCTCAACGCCGACCTCGACCTCAAGGGCCGCCTGCGTGGCCAAACCGCTGTGCTCGCGGCCAAGGCCGAAGGCGCTGGCGAACAATGGACCCTCGCCAACCTGGACATCCGCCTGGGCGATAACCGCATCAACGGCAGCGGCAGCCTGCAACAGCGCCTGGCCGGGCAGATCGACATCAAGCTGGCACGCCTGGCCCAGCTCTGGCCGCAACTGCGTGGGCAAGTCAACGGGCGTGTCGAGGTGGCCGGCACCTTGAAAGCGCCTCAAGGCAAGCTCGACCTCAAGGGCCAGCAACTGGCCTTTGCCGACAACCGCCTGCAAAGCCTCAACCTGGACGCCAACCTCGATAGCGCCCAGCGCGCCAAGCTCGACCTCAAGGCCAACGGCATTCAAAGCGGCGAGACGCAAGTCGGCAACCTTACCGCCAGCGCCCAGGGCGACATCAAGAACCAGAAGGTCCAACTGGCCCTGACCGGCCCGCTGGTCAAACTAGCCCTGGCCCTGGATGGCAACCTCGACAAAGACAACTGGCGCGGGCGCCTGGCCAGTGGCGACGTGCAAGCCGGTGGCCAGGACTGGCGGCTGCAAGCCCCGGCGAAGATCGAACGCCTGGCCGATGGCAAGCTGACCTTCGGCGCGCACTGCTGGGTCTCCGGCGGCGCCAGCCTGTGTGGGGAAGACCAGCGCCTGATGCCCGAGCCGAAGTTGCGTTACCACCTCAAGCAATTTCCCCTCGACAGCCTTGCGGCATTTTTGCCCAAAGACTTCGCCTGGCAGGGCAAGCTCAATGCTGACGTGCAGCTTGACCTGCCTGAAAGCGGCCCAAAGGGTGTGGTAGCGGTAGATGCCAGCGGTGGCACCTTGCGCGTGCGTGACAAGGGCCAATGGTTGGATTTCCCCTACAACACCCTGAAGCTGGAAACCACCCTCAATCCCAAGCGCATCGACACTCAGCTCAACTTTCATGGCGGCAAGCTCGGCGAGGTGCTGTGGCAGGCGCAGAACAACCCGCTGCCGAACAACAAGCCAATCACCGGCAACTTCAGCCTTACTGGCCTGGACCTCGCCGTGGCGCGGCCCTTTGTGCCAATGGTTGAAAAACTCACCGGCAAGCTCAACGGCAGCGGCCGCATCTCCGGCGGGTTGCTCGCGCCGCAGGTCAACGGCAACCTGAACCTGGTGGACGGTGAAGTCTCCGGGCCGGAGTTGCCCATCAGCCTCGAGGGCCTGAACCTGCAGGCGCAGATCGCCGGTGAAAGCGTGCAGCTCAACGGCGGCTGGCACAGCGGCAAGGCCGGGCAGGGCAGCCTCACGGGGCAGATCGACTGGGGCCGTGCCCTGGTGGTCGACCTCAGCCTCAAAGGCTCGCAACTGCCAGTCACCGTGGAACCCTACGCCAAGCTGGAAGTGGCGCCCGACCTGAAGATCAGCCTCAAGGACGACAAACTGGCGATTGCCGGCAAAGTCCACATCCCCCGTGGCGACATCACCGTGCGCGAACTGCCGCCTTCGACGGTCAAGGTGTCCGACGACACCGTGATCATTGGCAGCCAGACCGAAGAGGGCAAAGCGCCGATGGCCATGGCCATGGATATCGACGTGGAGGTAGGCGAAGACCAGCTCAACTTCGCCGGCTTCGGCCTCACCGCCAAGGTCCAGGGCCATGTGCACATCGGCGACAACATGGACACCCGTGGCGAGCTGTGGCTCAACGACGGTCGCTACCGTGCCTACGGCCAGCGCCTCAACGTGCGGCGTGCACGGCTGTTGTTTGCCGGGCCGCTGGACCAACCGTTCCTGGATATCGAAGCTGTGCGCGTGGTGGTCGAATCGTCGCGCACCGTGACCGCCGGTATACGCCTGAGCGGCAGCGCCGAACAGCCCACCACGCAGATCTTCTCCGAGCCGACCATGGCCCAGGAAGATGCGCTGTCGTACCTGGTGCTGGGCCGTTCGCGCACCAACACCGGCGAAGACAACAACATGCTCGCCGAAGCCGCCCTGGGCCTGGGCTTGATGGGCAGCGCCGGGGTGACCACGGATATCGCCAATAAGCTGGGGATTCAGGATTTTGATCTGGACACCCAAGGCACCGGCAACAGTACTGCGGTGGTGGCCAGCGGCAAGATCAACGAGAAGCTCAGCCTGCGTTATGGGGTAGGGGTGTTCGAACCGGCCAATACCATTGCCTTGCGCTACCTGCTGAGCAAGAAGATGTACCTGGAAGTGGCGACGGGTGTGGCCAGCTCCCTGGATATCTTTTACAAGCGCGATTTCTAAGCCTTGCCCGGTCAAAAAATGTAGGAGCGAGCTTGCTCGCGAAAAACGTCAACGATAACGCGTGCATCCTGAATGCACGCGGCGCCCGTGAGTTTTTCGCGAGCAAGCTCGCTCCTACAAAAAGCCTTAACTGGACTCTCCCTGAGTTGATTGCTGCCCAAGGCTCTAAGTTACTCAACTACCAAGCAACCTAATTATTCCATTTGACATTCGCTGCCTAAGCAGTAACATCTCGTCACACATTCACTGCCTAGGCAGTAATAAGGTGACTTTCGATGCCTCACTTCACCCCTGACAACTTCCACAACTGCCACCTCGGCCTGTTGCTGGGCCGCGCTGCGATTCTCAAGGACCGCATCATCGACACCCATATGGAACCCCACGGCATTACCGCCGCGCAGTTCAAGGTGTTGATCATCATGGCCCAGTTCGGCGTCGATACCCCGGCGGAGCTGTGCCGCAACCTGTCCCTGGACAGCGGTTCGATGACGCGCATGCTCGACCGGCTGGAGCAAAAAGACCTGCTCAGCCGCAAGCGCTCCGAGCTGGACCGGCGCCAGGTGCAGTTGGTGCTGACCACCGAGGGCCAGCGCCTGGCGGACATGCTGCCGCACATTGGCGCCAAGGCCCTCAACCAGTTGGCCGGCGTGCTTGAGCCGGGCGAGCTGGAAACCCTGGAGCGGATCCTGAAAAAAATGCTGATCGCTGCGGGTGACCCCATCACGATCCAGCGGGTAGGTCGATCATGAATACACGCGCATTCAGCCTGGTGCTGGCGGCGATGACGTTGGCCGGTTGTGCCAACTACAGCGGCCTCGACACCCAGGGCCAGCGCCTCGACGCCAATACCCTGCACACCGGCAAATCCCTCAGCGGCGTGACGCTGTCGAGCGCCGCCTGGCCGGCCGCCGAATGGTGGAAAAGCCTCGGCGACCCACAGCTTGACGGCCTGATCCAGGAAGCCCTGCAAAACAGCCCCGACATGCAAGTCGCCGACGCCCGTGCCCATCAGGCCGAAGCGGCGGCCTATGCCGCCAACGCGGCGCGCATGCCGACCCTGGATGCCAGCGCTGGCGTGAGCCGTTCGCGCCTGGCCAAGGACCAGGACCCTCGCGGGCAGGGCGATGCCTATTCGACCGTGCGTAACATCGGCGCCAGCTTCAACTACAACTTCGACCTCTGGGGCGGCCAGCGCGCCGCGTGGGAAGCCGCGTTGGGCGAGGCCCGCGCTGCCGAAGTCGACCAGCAGGCTGCGCGCCTGACCCTGGCCGCCAACGTGGCCAAGGCCTACAGCGACCTGGGCCAGGCCCATATCGTGCGTGACCTGGCCGTCGATGACCTCAAGCGCACCCGCCAGATGCTCGACCTGAGCAAACGCCGCCTGAGTTCCGGTATCGACAGCGAATACCAGTTCCAGCAGACCGAGAGCCTGGAAGCCAGCTCCCAGTCGCAACTGATTGATGCGGAAAAACAACTGCAAAGCGCCAAGATCGCTCTCGCCGTATTGCTCGGCAAAGGCCCGGACCGTGGCGACGAGTTGGCCCGCCCAGCGGTGCTCAAACCCAGCGCCGTGGCCGTGCCCGCGGTGCTGCCTGCCGAGTTGCTCGGCCGTCGCCCGGACCTGGTTGCCGCACGCTGGCGCGTAGAGGCCGCGAGCAAGAACATCGACGCCAGCAAGACCCGCTTCTACCCCAACCTCAACCTGAGCGCGAGCGCAGGTGCCGAGTCGTTGCTGGGCGATGCGATGTTCGGTTCGGCCAGCCGCTTCTTCAACATTGCGCCGACGATTTCGCTGCCGATCTTTGACGGCGGCCGCCTGCGTGCTGATCTCGATGCCCGCGACGCCGACTACGACCTGGCCGTGGCCCAGTACAACAAAACCCTGGTGCAAGCCTTGGGTGATATCGGCAACAGCCTGTCCCAACTGCGCGACACCGGGCGGCAGATCCAGGCCCAGCAACACGCGGCCGACATCGCGCAGCAGTCCTACGACACCGGGGTGCAACGCTACAGCTCAGGCATCGGTAACTACCTGGATGTGCTCAGCATCGAGCAGCAATTGCTGCAGGCCCAGCGTCAGCTGGCCACCCTGAATGCGGCGCAGATCGACCTGTCGATTCAATTGATGCAGGCCCTGGGTGGCGGGTACCACGCCAACAGCGTGGCCGCGACCACCCCAGCTACACGCACGGAATAATTTGAGGTATTTGTCATGGCCACTGCCGACAGCAACAACGCAACCGAACAACCCAACGACACCAACCCCCGCAAACGCAAAGTGATGCTGATCGGCCTGGCGCTGATCGTCATCCTGAGTGTGGTGGGCGTGTGGGCCTGGTATGAGTTCTACGGGCGCTTCAATGAAAGCACCGATGACGCCTATGTGAACGGCAACGTGGTGGAAATCACCCCGCTGGTCACCGGCACCGTGGTCAGCATTGGCGCCGACGATGGCGACCTGGTCCACGAAGGCCAGGTGCTGATCAACTTCGACCCCAACGACGCCGCCGTCGGCCTGCAGAGTGCCCAGGCCAACCTGGCCCGCACCGTGCGCCAGGTACGCGGCCTGTACAGCAACGTCGATGGCATGAAAGCCCAGGTCAATGCGCAGAAAGCCGATGTGCAAACCGCCCAGGACAACTACAACCGCCGTAAAACCCTGGCCCAGGGCGGCGCGATTTCCCAGGAAGAACTGTCCCACGCCCGCGACAGCCTGACCGCCGCCAAGAACGCCTTGACCAACCTTGAGCAACAACTGAAAACCACCAATGCGCTGGTGGATGACACGGTGATTTCGTCCCACCCCGACGTGCAAGCCGCCGCTGCGCAACTGCGTCAGGCGTACCTGACCAATGCGCGCAGCACCTTGATCGCGCCGGTTACCGGCTACGTGGCCAAGCGCACTGTGCAACTGGGCCAACGCGTGCAGCCTGGCACCGCGCTGATGGCGGTAATCCCGCTGGACCAGCTGTGGATCGACGCCAACTTCAAGGAAACCCAACTGCGCGATATGCGCATCGGCCAGCCGGTGGATATTGAGTCGGACATCTACGGCAGCGACGTGAAGTACAGCGGCACCGTCGACAGCCTCGGCGCCGGTACCGGCAGCGCGTTCGCCTTGCTGCCCGCGCAGAACGCTACCGGCAACTGGATCAAGATCGTGCAGCGGGTACCGGTGCGCATCCACATCAACGCCGAAGAGCTGGCCAAGCACCCGCTGCGCGTGGGCTTGAGCACCGTGGTCAACGTCGACCTGCACGACCAGAGCGGCCCGGTGCTGGCGCAACAGGCGCCGCAAAAAGCCTCGTTCACCACCAACGTGTATGACCGCCAATTGGCCGAGGCCGATGCCATGATCAACCAGTTGATCCATGACAACAGCGTCGCCGCTCCCAAGGCTGCGCAACGCTGATGAGCAATAACGCCTCGTTCACGCCACCCAGCCTGTTGATGGCCACTATTGGCCTGTCGCTGGCGACCTTTATGCAGGTGCTCGACACTACCATCGCCAACGTGGCGTTGCCGACGATCTCCGGCAACCTGGGGGTGAGTTCGGAGCAGGGCACCTGGGTGATCACTTCGTTTGCGGTGAGCAACGCCATCGCCTTGCCGCTCACCGGTTGGTTGAGCCGGCGCTTTGGCGAGGTGAAGCTGTTTTTGTGGGCGACCCTGCTGTTTGTGCTGGCGTCGTTCCTGTGCGGTATCTCTACCTCTATGCCTGAGTTGATCGGCTTTCGCGTGCTGCAAGGCTTGGTCGCCGGGCCGTTGTACCCGATGACGCAGACGCTGTTGATTGCGGTCTACCCACCGGCCAAGCGCGGCATGGCCTTGGCGTTATTGGCGATGGTCACGGTGGTAGCGCCGATTGCGGGTCCCATCCTTGGTGGCTGGATCACCGACAGTTACAGCTGGCCGTGGATCTTTTTCATCAACGTACCCATCGGGATTTTTGCGGTGATGGTGGTG
>NZ_WKCD01000077.1:0-20585 GCF_021606625.1 Pseudomonas sp. PA-4-8C | reverse complement strand
AGCTGGGCTTGAGCTTGCCCAAGCCCTCGAGGGTTGAGTCGCCACGGATAAATTCGTCATGGTCCAGCAGCACGATGCCGTTCTGATCGTGCACCGCGATCAGCGACTTATTGAAGGAACCGTCTGCCCGCGCCCTGGCGGCTTTCTGCTGGGACTGTAGGGCGAAGCTGTCGACATCCTGGCGCGTGAAGCCTTCCAGTGTGGCGATCAGGTCGGCGCCAATGCCTTGGGGCGTGAAGTGGCTGTGCATATTGGTTTGCGGGTCGAGCACCCAGGCGCCGCCATCGCTGCCCATGGGTACGCGGGACATGGATTCGACGCCGCCGACCACCACCAGGTCTTCGAAGCCGGAACGCACCTTCATTGCCCCCAGGTTCACCGCTTCCAGGCCTGAAGCGCAGAAGCGATTGACCTGCACACCGGCCACACTGATGTCCCAGTCCGCCACCAGCGCGGCGGTCTTGGCGATATCGGCGCCTTGGTCGCCCACCGGTGTGACGCAGCCCAGGACGATGTCATCCACTTGGCGGGTGTCGAGGTCGCTGCGCTGCGCCAACGCCGTGAGCAAGCCGGCCACCAGGTTTACCGGTTTGACGCTGTGCAGGGCACCGTCGGCCTTGCCCTTACCCCGGGGCGTGCGTATCGCATCAAAGATCAAAGCTTGGGTCATGACATCCTCGAACCGCTGTGGGTGTGTGCCCCTACCTTAGGCCCGATTGACACGGTTTCAATGACGGATGCGCTCATTGCTTTTGACCCCCTCGCTCGGACGAACGGTAGGTCCCTATGGGAAAACCCTGATTAATCGTTTTAGCGGTCTAGCCCTAGGGTTGGCGCCAAGATGGCAATAAGCCTCATGCCGTTTTTAGCGCAAATAATTATTAGCTGATATGAAATGGGTCTAAGCCAGAAAGAACGGGCGCTCTAAGGTTGAACCTGTAAGACGCTGCTGCCGGGTTTTGCTGGAGCAGCTGTAAGAAAAGTGCAACGTCACCTCGCGATACTGGATACAACGGCACGCATTTGACGCTCAGGAATAACAACAAAAGAAAAGGCAGTCAGCCATGTTCAAACAATCGAAAGTACGTCAGGCGGGACTTATTCTGTTCGCCACCACCCTGATTCTGATCTTGCCCAATTTACCCAAGGTTATTGGGTGACACTCCCAGCTTCCGTGCTCACACCGCACCAGGCCAGCCGCTTTTGGCAGCACCTGCCAGGACATTGCGCTTAGCGCGCCCTGTTGCAGGGGCTGTCTTTTTACCTGCCGTTTTCCGTTATCGTGTGCGCCCTTACTCTCTTGCAACGGGCCTGTGCCTTGAAACCGATCCTCGCCCTTTTTGCCCTGCTGTTGAGCCTACCTGCGGCGGCGGCACCCTTGACCATCGAGCTGGACCACAGCCAAAAGACCTGGCAGACCGCCGAGTTGCTCAAGCACCCCGACGCTCAAACGGTGCAGATCATCGATGATGTGTCCTACAAGCGCACGATGACCTACCGTGCAGTGCCCCTGGCGGCGCTCTTACCGGGCCTTAAGCCTGCGAACCACCTGCAAGCCGTTGCCCTTGATGGTTTTGCCGCCGAACTTGCCGCCGCGCCCTTACTGGAAAAAAACGGCGCCCGCGCCTGGTTGGCCGTGGAAGACCCGGCCCATCCATGGCCACCGTTGGCACAGGGCAAGCCCAGCGCCGGGCCGTTCTATCTGGTCTGGACCCACCCTCAAGCCGGGCATATCAGCCCCGAACAGTGGCCGTTCCAAGTCTCAAAATTCAAGCAGTTGCAGACGGTTGGCGAGCGTTTCCCGGCGCTATTGCCCGACCCGAAACTGGCGGCGAACGACCCGATCAACCAGGGCTTTGCGTTGTTCCAGAAGAACTGCCTGGCGTGCCATCGCCTCAATGGCGGCGGTGATGCCCAGATGGGCCCGGACCTGAATGTGCCCTACAACCCCACCGAGTATTTCAGCGGCGATTTCCTCAAGCGTTACATCCGCGACCCGCAAAGCCTGAGGCATTGGCCACAGGCGAAGATGCCGGCGTTTACAGCCAGTGTATTGCCAGACAATGAGTTGGATTTGCTGGTGGGCTATCTGCGGCATATGGCGGGCCGCAAACAGCAACCTTGAGCCTGCGCTGTATCGATCGTTCCCACGCTCCGCGTGGGAACGCCTCTTGTGATGCTCTGCGTCACGCTTTGGGACGCGGAGCGTCCTCGGCTGCATTCCCACGCAGAGCGTGGGAACGATCAAGCATCGATCATTCCCACGCAGAGCGCGGGAACGATCATTGCTGCGGCGCCACGAATACCTTGGCGTGCATCTGCTCATGCCCACCACCACGGCGCATGCCGCGTACCGGGCAGGCATCGAGATAGTCCAGGCCCACGGCCAGCTTCAAGTGCCGCTCCGGCCGGGCCAGTTGGTTGGTCACGTCAAAGCTGTACCAGGCGTCATCCAGCCAGGCTTCGGCCCAGGCATGGCTGGCCAGGTGCGTGCTGTCTTCGGTGTACAGATACCCCGACACATACCGCGCGGGGATCCCCAGGCTGCGTGCGCAGGCCAGGAACGCATGGGTGTGGTCCTGGCACACCCCAGCGGCACCTGCAAAGGCCTGGGCGGCGCAGGTATCGACGTCGGTCGCGCCAGGGGTGTAGACCATGGTGTGGTTAAGCGCCTGCATCAAGTCGATAAGCGCGGTGCGGTCGCGACGCTGATGGCAGTGTTGCTCGGCAAAGCCGCGCAGGGCGTCGTCGGGCTCGGTGAGGCGCGTAGAGCGCAGGAACGGAAAAGCTGACTGGCTTTCGTGTTCGGCCTCGCGCAATTCATCGATTTCCACCACGCCCCGGGCGCCAATGATGATGGCGTCATGGGGCTCGTCCAGGGTGAGCACATGCAAGATATTACCGAAGGGGTCCACCTGGGCCCGCACCGGGCGTGGCAGGTCGAGTTGCCAGCTCAGCACGTGCTGGCGCTCGCTGTCATGGGGTGTCAGGCGCAGGTACTGGATGCTGGCGCGCACCTGGTCTTCGTAGTGATAGGTGGTGTCGTGGCTGATGGAGAGTCTCATGCCGCCTCCAGGTAGGAACTGTAGATGGCGTCGCCCAACTGGCGGACCAAGGGGATAAAGTCGGTCAGCCAGGCATGCAGGCCTTCCTCGAGGATTTCGTCGATGGCGGTAAAGCGCAGGCGCGCATCCATCTCGGCGGCCAGGCGCTGGGCCGGGCGGCCGTTGATGCCGGGCAGGCTGGCGAGGATCTGGTCGATCTCTTCGCTGCAAGCGCGCAGCGAACGCGGCACATCGGCGCGTAACAGCAGCAGCTCGGCCACTTGCCGAGCCCCCGGTGCATCGCGATAAATCTCGGTGTAGGCCTCGAACGATGACAGCGCACGCAGCAACGCACTCCATTGGTAATACGCGTGGGCCGTGCCATCGCTGACCGCTGCAGCCTGGTCGCCGGCCATTTCGTAGCGGGCATCCAGCAGGCGCAGGGTGTTATCGGCGCGCTCAATGAAGGTGCCCAAGCGAATAAAGCGGAAGGCATCGTTGCGCATGATGGTGCCGTAAGTGGCCCCGCGGAACAGGTGGGAACGCTCCTTGACCCACTCACAAAACCGGCTCATGCCGTAGTGGCTCAGCCCCTGCTGGGCGATATCGCGAATGTCCAGCCAGGTGGCGTTGATGTTTTCCCACATGTCGGCGGTGATTCGCCCACGTACCGCATGGGCGCTGGCCCGCGCCGCGCCCAGGCAGCTATAGATGCTCGCCGGGTTGGCCGCGTCCAGGGCAAAAAAGTGCAGCAAGCGTTCAGCGTGCAAGGGGCCATGGCGCGCGTGGTAATCCTCCAGGGTGCCGGTGATCAACAGCGGCATGGCCAATTCGTGCAGGCCATCGTCGCGCCCGTCCTGGGGCATCAGCGACAGCGAATAGCTGACATCGAGCATGCGCGCGAGGTTTTCGGCGCGTTCCAGGTAGCGCGACATCCAGTACAAATCCGAGGCAGTTCTACTCAACATGGCATCAGTCCTCGACCACCCAGGTGTCTTTGGTTCCGCCGCCCTGGGACGAGTTGACCACCAACGAGCCTTCGCGCAGCGCCACGCGGGTCAGGCCACCCGGTACCACGCGGGTGTCCTTGCCGGACAACACGAAGGGGCGCAGGTCTATGTGACGTGGGGCGATGCCGTTTTCGACAAAGGTCGGGCACGTGGATAAACACAGGGTCGGCTGCGCGATATAAGCGTGTGGCTTAGCCTTGATACGCGCCCGGAACGCTTCGATTTCTGCGGTTGTAGACGCAGGGCCGACCAACATGCCGTAGCCACCGGAGCCTTGGGTTTCTTTGACCACCAGATCGGGCAGGTTGGCCAGTACGTGGGACAACTCGTCAGGCTTACGGCATTGAAAAGTCGGAACGTTCTGCAGGATCGGCTCTTCGTCGAGGTAGAAGCGGATCATTTCAGTGACGAACGGGTAAACCGATTTGTCGTCCGCGACGCCGGTGCCAATGGCATTGGCCAGCACCACATTGCCGCAGCGATAGGCGGCGAGCAGGCCGGGCACACCGAGCATGGAGTCGGGGTTGAATGCCAAGGGGTCGAGAAATGCATCATCGAGGCGACGGTAGATCACATCGACAGCCTTGGGCCCGTCGGTGGTGCGCATGAATACACGGTCATCGCGCACGAACAAATCTGCGCCTTCGACCAACTCCACGCCCATTTCCCGGGCCAGAAAGGCATGTTCGAAGAACGCGCTGTTGAAACGCCCGGGCGTCAGCACCACCACACTGGGGTTATCCAGGGGGCTGGCGCTTTTGAGGGTGTCGAGCAGCAGGTTGGGGTAATGGTCGATGGGTGCGATGCGCTGGGCCGCGAACAGTTCGGGGAACAGACGCATCATCATCTTGCGGTCTTCGAGCATGTAGCTCACACCGCTGGGCGTGCGCAGGTTGTCTTCAAGCACGTAGTACGTGCCGTCGCCATCGCGTACGAGGTCGACCCCGGAGATGTGCGAATAGATGTCGCGGTGCAAATCCAGGCCCTGCATTGCCAATTGATATTGCTCGTTGGCCAGTACCTGTTCGGCAGGAATGATGCCGGCCTTGATGATGCGTTGGTCGTGGTACAGGTCGGCGAGGAACAGGTTCAGCGCCTTGACCCGCTGGATGCAGCCGCGCTCGACAATCCGCCATTCACTCGCCGGAATGCTGCGGGGGATGGTGTCAAAGGGGATCAGGCGCTCGGTGCCTTGTTCGTCCCCGTAGAGGGTGAAGGTGATGCCGGCGCGGTGGAACAGCAAATCGGCTTCACGCCGACGCTGGGCCAGCAGTTCGGCAGGGGTGTCGGCCAGCCAACGGGCGAACTCGCGGTAATGGGGGCGAACCTGCCCTGCCCCATCGTACATTTCATCGTAATAAGTGCGGATCATGCCGTACTCCTTGTCACCCGGACGCAAGAACCTTCGCAAGGCCCGTGCCAGCGGCATAAACACTTAATAATCAATCGCTTGAATAATCCAAGCGGAGGCGCCGCACCGTCCTGGTGCGCGCAATTGCCTGGGTCAAGCCGTGCGCTTCATTGCAATGCGGTCTTTGGCTATCAACAGCATAGTCAGAGTTGATTTCACTGCGCGGCTGGCACTGCGGATAATCACCTCCATCGGCTGAACAGGAGATGTCCTACAGCTAAACCTTTTGTGCAAGCGATATGGTGTTACTTCGTGTACTGATCTACCTCCTCGAACTTCCCTTTCCGCCACCCTATTTGGGTGGCTTTTTTTTGCGCGTAAAACGGCGGTTCACCTGCCACGGCCGCCCAAACAAAATCGGCCGACCCAAAGGTCAGCCGATACGCTGTGCTGCTCATAAATACCAACTACATGGGTAACCCACGCACCTCCTGCTTGACGCCCCATCCCTCGATAATCCCACCCAGGGGCTCCACCACTGCCTCAAAGTCTTGCTCGAAATCTCCTATGCCGTCGTAGGTTGCGAACATGATTTTGCTCAGTTCCAGGTACCAGGCGCCATCGTCGCGCGCGCTGACCTGGGCATTGAGGGACTCCCCACGAAATCGACCCGCGGCCCTGCGCGCCCGTTCCTCATCCGGGAAAATGGCGTAGAACTCGATGGGGTGAAAACGCGAGAAATCAAAGCCGCCTTCTTTCATGCGGCGCAGTACGTTGGTGCTGATGTCTTCTTGATAGGCTGTGCTCATGAAACGTCCTCCTCAAACCGATGGATAGACTTTCCGTGCTTCCTGAAGCCCCGCGCCCTGCTGGCGCGGGCACCACGGCATAACAACACCGCAGGAAAACAAGCATGTAGCTGACAAGACCAGACCTTAGCGATTCATTCGCTGATCTCGATTGCAGAGTAGCGCGAAGCTATCACCTCCACCAGAGGTGCTCGTGTGGCGTGTGAAAAATGTTTAGACGGAGGGAGAAATATCGAGAATCTGGATACTGTTCTGGTCTTTGAGAATCTTGACCGTCGGCTCGGGTTTACGGCCTTCCAGGTCATTGAGATCGAGTTCGGCAGCAATCGGCACCAGCTTCGCACGAATCATATGCGCAGCGTCTTCGAGGCTGGGCTTTTGTTCGCAGGTGAACTGCTGCACGGACTTTTCACCGTGATCATCAACGAAGGTAATTTGCCACGTTTGCATCGGTGCCTCCTCGATAAAACCCATAGGTGGGCTTACACATATCTGGACCTTGGCGGCGCGCAAAACGTTCCGCTCAAGCCCGGAGGCACCGGATTAACTGCACTTATTTTTCAGCGTGATCTTTCAAGGCTTTCAAGGTGTTGAACGGTGCGTCCACCACGAACTTGTTGGCCAACCACGAAGGTACGCTGCCACCTGGCTCGGTGTGTACCTGGTAGGTGACTTCGGTCTGGTTATCGCCCTTTGGCACCAGTTTCCAGAACCCCTCTACCTGGGCGACCCGCACGTAGCCTTTTGCTTCAGGCTTGTAGGTCGGCACACCTTCCAGTTTGCGCGTGACGGTGCCGTCAGCGGCTTTGCTGGTGGTGACGTGGATGTACGAGTCGCGGTCCGTCACGGGGAACGGCGCCTTGAACTGGGTATAGGTCCAAGCCTCGTCGCCTTTCTTGTCGACGAGTTTCTGGGATTTGCATTCATGGATCCATGCGCAAGCACCGACCACATCTTCCTGCAGCGCCTGGACCTTGGCCAAAGGCGCCTTGATCACCGTCACACCGCGATACGCCTTGTACTTGGAACCGGCAATCTCGCTCAGGGACACCTTGATACCGTCTTCATCCTTGGCGACTTGCCAATCCTCAGCCTGGGCAGTGGCCGCAAACAACAGCGTAAAACCGCACAGCACAGCCACTCGTTTCAGCGAACCCATCGTTGTATTCCTTATTGTTGAAGTTCCGATAGTAAAGCCCATCAAGCCGCCGTCATCTGCTCCCACCAGCCGATCAGCCGGATGGCATCGGCCTGGTCGTTGCCACAGACGTCGATATCCGCCTTGAAATCACTGCACACGGCGGGCCGCTGCGGTTGACCGAACAACTGGCACAGTTGTTCCACCGACAGGTGCACGCAGCGAACGCCGGCGGGTTTGCCTTGGGGCATTCCCGGCAACGGTGAACTGATGGAGGGGGCAATGCAGCAGGCGCCACAGCCTTCACGGCATTTCATGACCAGCAGGTCCTCGACGACTCAATAGGGATGGCCGGGCTAGAGTACGCTCTTAAACAGCCGTTTTAAAATGGCCCAACAGGGGTTTTTCGCACAAAACAAAAGTGACCGACCAGTCTGCGACAGATGGTCGGCAACCTGGGTCACCTCTGGTCCGAAAGTTTATTGCTTGAATTCGAAATCCAGCGCAGCGCCTTCAACATCACGGCGCTCTTCGTTACGCAGTTGCAGCTTCATCTCGTTGCTGAGCAAGCGGCCGTTGATCTGGAACGCGCTGTTGTCGGTGGGCTTTTCGCCAAACATCGGCGGCAGCAAGGGCACGCTCTTGGGCTTGGGCATGGTGCCGATGGGTTGTAAGTGCCTGACCATGTCCGAAGGCAGGGACAGGTCCAACTGTGCCGGTGGTAGCTTGGTCTGGGCGACTTCACGGGCCGACTTGGACTTGCTCGCCACGGGGGCACGCTTTTTGGTCGAGGCGGCCTTCTTTTGTGCCGCGGGGGCTTTTTTCGCAGGGGTTGACTGCTTGGCTGAGGTCTTTTGCTCGGCACTGACGGCAGGCTTGCCATCAGCCACCGGCGCTGCAGCCAGCACGCTGCCCACATTGCACAGGCCCAGCAGGCCAATCATCCATGTAACGCGAAAAATAGAAGTCATATCGCCAACAGCATTAACGGCAGAAGGCCATATGCTCGCTTGTTGTGCGCGGCATGACAAGGGCACAGATCAGCCTTGTCCTCTTTACACGCCTCAAAAACCCGCTGCGGCCTCCTGGCATAACTGGCTGGCAAGCATTCCCAGGGTCATCAGCGCCCGCTCTGCCTCGCGGTTCCACGGCGTGCCGCAATTGAGACGAATACAGTGGTTGAACTGTTCGGTATTACTGAAGATCAGCCCCGGTGCGATGCTAATGCCTTGTTGCAGGGCACGCACATGCAGCTCCTGGGTATTGACCCGCCCCGGCAAACTGACCCACAAGATAAAGCCGCCGGTCGGGCGGGTCATCTGGGTGCCCTCGGGAAAGTATTGCTGCACCGCCAGTTGGAAAGCGCTGAGGTTCTTGCGGTATTCCTGGCGGATGTAGCGCAAATGACGGTCGTAGCCACCGTTTTCCAGATAGGCCGCGACGCCCATCTGCGTGACGCTGCAAGCAGAATGCGTGCTGAACATCTGCAGGCGCTGGATTTCCTGCTGGTACTTGCCGGCAATCATCCAACCAATGCGCACGCCCGGCGACAGGGTTTTAGAAAAGCTTGAGCAATAGATCACGCGGTCGAGGCGGTCGTAGGCCTTGAGGGCTTTGGTGCGGCCAAGTTCGAACATCAACTCGCCGTAAATGTCATCTTCGACGATCTGGATATCGAAGTCCGACGCCAGGCGCAGCAACTGTTTCTGCCGCTCCTCCGGCATGGTGCCGCCCAGCGGATTACTCAGGCGTGTGGTCAGCACCAGCGCCTTGATCGACCATTGGTTGGCGGCCAGTTGCAGGGCTTCCAGGCTCATGCCTGTAGCGGGGTCGCTAGGGATCTCGATCACCTTGAGGCCCAGCAGATCAGCTAATTGCAGCAAGCCGTAATAGGTGGGTGATTCAGCCGCGATCAGGTCGCCAGGGCGCGTCAGTACGCGCAACGACATCTGCAATGCATCGACACAGCCGTGGGTGATCACCACTTCGGAAGGGTCCACTACCACGCCCGCGTCGCGCATGCGGATCGCCACCTGGCGCCGCAGGGGTTCAAAGCCAGGGCTGAACATGTAGCTGAACGCCCGTGGGCTCTGGAAGCGTGTGACCTTGGCCAATTGCTGATGCAGTGCCCGCACCGGCAGGTAGTCGACACTCGGCACCGCCGCGCCCAACGGAAACACCCCTTCACGGCGCGACTCGACCAGCACCTGCTGGATGATGCTGCTACGGGTGACCAACCCTGGGCGCTCGACGCGTGCGATATCTGGCGTAGGCGCCGTGAGTGCTGGCGTCTGGTGCACGTAATAGCCCGACTGCGGCCGCGCCCGAATCAGCCCCTGGTCTTCCAGGTTGGCGTAGGCCTGCAGCACAGTGGCATGGCTCACATTGAGCTGGGAGCTCATCTTGCGCACCGACGGCACGCGCTCCCCCGGTTGATAGACACCGCGCCGGATGTCCTCAGCCAGTTGCTGGGCAATACGTTGGTAAAGCAACAGATTGGTCATGACGCAGCACTCGATTTCACGGGTATTTTATTTTTGTGTGAAACATACCGGCACAGTTTAGAAGTGTACGGGGACAGTTGCCACAATAGTCGAGCGCGGGCGGGAGTGACAGTAAAAACTGTAAGGGTGTAGGCCTAATAAAATCTTGCAGGGGCCTGCCCCGTGTAGGAGCGAGCTTGCTCGCGAAAAACTCACGGGCGCCGCGTTCACTCAGAAAGCACGCGTTATCGTTGACGTTTTTCGCGAGCAAGCTCGCTCCTACAGAGGCGACGGCTGTCAGCGGGAGGCGCCCAATTCAGAGGCGATGGCTGTTAGCGGGCGGCGCCCAATTGGCCCTTCTCGTCAGAGAATACAATTTCCACGCGGCGGTTCTGCGCACGACCACGCTCGGAGGCATTGGCTTCCACCGGGTATTGGTCGCCATAGCCCTCGACCTCGATGCGCTTGTCATCGATACCCAGGTCCATCAACAGGTCGGCCACCGATTGAGCACGGTCGCGGGACAGTTTCAGGTTTTCCTGCTCGCCACCGGTGTTGTCGGTGTAGCCCTCGACGCGCACCCGACGCTTGGGGTTCAGTTGCAGGAATTGCACGATCTTGAGCACTGTGCGGTTGGCCGAGTTCTGCAGTTCAGCTTCGCCGGTGTCGAACAGTACGTCCCCCAGGGTCATCACCAGGCCACGGTCGGTTTGGGTGGTGAGGCTGGCGATCTGCGCTTCAACCCACTTGCCCTGCTGTTGCACGCTGGCCAGCTTGTTTTCGCGCAAGGCCAGTTGCAGACGCTGACGCTCCAGTTCCAGTTGGGTACCGCGCTCGGCATTCAGGCCCTGCTGGGTGTGCTCTCGGGCAATGGCGCTGTAACGCTGGCTCAGGTAGGCGTAATGCACCACATCGGCGCCGCTGCCCCAGTAGCTGGACAAGCGGTCTGCGCGAGCCAGGGACTCGCCGGCGCGGATCACGTCTTTGGGCGCGAAGCGCAGCACGTTGGCGTCTTCCTTGACCTTCTGAAAGTCATCGCCAGCCTGCTGCAACGCCTGCTCGCTGGTGGGTTGGCTGGCACAGCCGCCCAAGGCCACGCTGCCCAGCAGCAGTACACAACTCAAACCACGGATCATCGGGCTCATTGTGCCTCTCCCAACTGCAGCTGCTTACGCAGGCGAGTGATACGGGTATTGAGCACGTTCAATTGTTCCTGGCTCTTACCGGTCAGCACTTTGGCTTCGGCCAGGCGCGCGTCCAGCTCCGCCTGCTCGGCGCGCATACGCGCTCGCTTGTAGGATTGGTCGGCCATGTTGCCCTTGGCCCGGGCGAATTTTTCTTCGGCCAGCTTCAGTTCGGGGGATTCATCGGTGTTGGCCCCGACCGCGGTGGCTTGTTCCAAGGCTTGCTGGGTCAGGCGCATTTGTTCGATCGGCGCAGGATCGGTTGCACATCCCGCCAGCGCAACAACGGCAAGGGCCGCGAAAAGAGCTCGAAAAATCACTGTAAATCCCTACTTTGTTGGGGTGCCGACAGGTTGTTGCAATTGCGCCTTCCAGCGCTCCAGATTGCGCTGCAGCGCGGCTTGCGCGACACCGGAGGCGGGCAATTCTGTCATCTTTTTCGTCAGCTGTCCGCGCAGCCAAGGATCATTGCAGGCCGAGTTGTGGGAAATCGCCAAGTACAGGCCAGGCTGATCGACAGGCACATCATGAGCCACCAGGTCATTACTCATACCCAGAGTCTGGGCCATGGCCATGCCGGAATAGCGCCCAGCCAGCACGTAGTCCACCTCACCCAACAGCAGCTTCTGAAAGGCCGGCGTCAAGTTGGGCAGACGTTGCAGGTTGAGTTGCTGGCCGGCGAAGGTCTCGAACTCGGCGCTCAAGCGCGCACGCTCCGAGACTGCGCCTTTGTGGCCGTGCAAATCGGCGGCGGTGGAATAGACCAGGGCGGAATCCTTGCGCGTCCATACCAGGTAGTCGGTCTGCATCAGCGCTGGATGGATGTAGTCGAAGTGGTCCAGCTCGCCCAGGTTCAGCGGTGCGTCGGCGAGGATGTCCATGCGCCCGCTACGCGCTTCCTCCAGGGCCAGGGAGCGTTTGCCGCCGTAGAGCAGGTCGATTTTCAGCCCCAGGTCCTTGCCCACTTGTTGCAGCACGTCAGCGGTGGCGCCGATCAGGTGCGTAGGGTCCTGGGGGTCACGCCAGAGTAATGGCGGCGCGTCCGGGCTGCCGGTGATCACCAGGCGCTCGCACTTGCCGGCGGCGAGCGTCAGGCTCGGCAGCAGCGTAAGGCCCAACAGTAAGGCCCAGGGGCGCAGTTCCATGGCAAGACTCTCCCGATCAGTAAAAAAAAACCCGGTCATAAGACCGGGCTCTTTATAAGTGAAGTGGCTGGATTAGACCAGCTTCTCCAACTCAGGTACGGCTTCGAACAAGTCCGCTACCAGGCCATAATCGGCAACCTGGAAGATCGGCGCTTCTTCGTCCTTGTTGATCGCTACGATCACTTTGGAGTCTTTCATACCAGCCAGGTGCTGGATCGCGCCGGAGATACCGACGGCGATGTACAGCTGTGGCGCCACGATCTTGCCGGTCTGGCCGACCTGCATGTCGTTGGGTACAAAACCTGCGTCAACGGCTGCGCGAGAAGCGCCGACCGCAGCGCCCAGCTTGTCGGCCAGGGCGTACAGGTGCTTGAAGTTATCACCGTTCTGCATGCCACGACCGCCCGAGACGACGATCTTGGCAGCGGTCAGTTCAGGACGGTCCGACTTGGCCAGCTCTTCGCCGACAAAGCTGGAAGTGCCAGCGTCGTGGGCAGCGGAGACGGCTTCAACGGCAGCCGAGCCACCTTCGGCGGCAACCGGGTCGAAACCGGTGGCGCGCACGGTGATGACCTTGACCGCAGCGTTAGACTGTACGGTAGCGATGGCGTTACCGGCGTAGATCGGGCGCGTGAAGGTGTCGGCGCTTTCTACCGAGATAATCTCGGAGATCTGGTCAACGTCCAGCTGCGCGGCAACGCGTGGCAGGATGTTTTTGCCGTTGGAGGTGGCGGCAGCCAGGATGTGGCTGTAGCTCTTACCCAACTCTGCAACCAGTGGTGCAACGTTTTCCGGCAGCTGATGCGCGTAAGCGGCATTGTCAGCGTTCAGGACTTTGCTCACGCCCGCGATTTTCGCAGCGGCTTCAACCACGGCGCCAGCGCCCTGCCCTGCTACCAGGACGTGGATGTCGCCACCGATTTTAGCGGCGGCGGCCACGGTGTTCAGGGTGGCCGGAGCCAGCACCTTGTTATCGTGTTCGGCGATTACGAGGATAGTCATGATCAGATCACCTTCGCTTCGTTTTTCAGTTTCTCGACCAGTTCAGCCACCGACTTGACCTTGATGCCCGCGCTGCGTGCAGCCGGCGCTTGGACTTTGACGGTCTTGTTGGTAGAGGCGGTGGAAACGCCCAAAGCATCCGGAGTCAGCGTCTCGAGAGGCTTCTTCTTGGCTTTCATGATGTTTGGCAGGGACGCATAACGCGGCTCGTTCAAACGCAGGTCGGTGGTGACGATGGCCGGCAGTTTCAGGGAAACCGTCTGCGCGCCGCCGTCGATTTCACGGGTGACCGCAACGCTGTCGCCGCTCACTTCGACTTTCGAAGCGAAGGTGCCCTGGCCGTAACCGGTCAGTGCAGCCAGCATCTGGCCAGTCTGGTTGTTGTCGCTGTCGATGGCCTGTTTGCCAAGGATCACCAGTTGTGGCTGTTCCTTGTCGACAACCGCCTTGAGCAGCTTGGCAACGGCCAGGGAGGTCAGCTCTTCAGCGGACTCCACCAGAATGGCGCGGTCGGCGCCCAGGGCCAGAGCGGTACGCAACTGCTCTTGGGCAGTGGTCGGGCCGATGGACACCACGACGATCTCCGTCGCCACGCCTTTCTCTTTCAGGCGTACGGCTTCTTCCACAGCGATTTCGCAGAAAGGGTTCATCGACATCTTGACGTTAGCAAGGTCGACGCCGGAATTGTCCGCCTTGACGCGAACTTTCACGTTGTAATCGACAACGCGTTTGACAGCTACAAGAACCTTCATGGATTCCTCGTTACTCTCCGGTGAAAAGAAAGTCGCCTAGGCGAACCTGGCGGTTGATGCTCATCGGCACACAAGGGCACCTCCAAAGACCTCGGCAGTGGCCTTGCACACGGGAAATGACGACCGTTCGTCAGTGGTGACTGAGAGGTCATTCTTTATCGCGGCGTGTAAACTGCGCCCCAACGTTTGGGTGCGCATCACCTTTATTGCCTTCGGCCTGTCTTTGGACGTGCTCTTGAAACCTGCAGTCTGCCTACGGGAAGCGCAAAACCGACCGTATCTTGACCGGAACGCCTATTCTGGTCAATACGGCAAAATGGTCAGTCATAAGCCCCGTTGCTTTGATTTATCTAGGCTGCAGGCAATTCAAACAAACGTTTGTATTGGACGCTGTCAGTGGTCTATATATAATGCGCCACCTAGAGAGACAGGTGGGTGCTGCCTTCGCGCAGAACCACACCGAACCTCCACCCATTAGAAAAAAAAGCCTGTTGAGCCTTGAGTAGGAGATAGCCTGTGGAACGCGAATACATGGAATTCGACGTGGTCATCGTCGGCGCTGGCCCGGCGGGCCTGTCTGCCGCCTGCCGACTGAAGCAGAAGGCCGCCGAAGCCGGTAAGGAAATCAGCGTCTGCGTGGTCGAGAAAGGCTCCGAAGTCGGCGCCCATATCCTCTCCGGTGCCGTGTTTGAACCACGCGCCCTGAATGAACTGTTCCCGGACTGGAAAGCACTCGGCGCCCCGCTCAACACACCGGTGGTGCGCGACGACATCTATGTGCTGCGCAGCCCGGAAGCCTCCACCAAGGTGCCCGACTTCTTTGTGCCCAAGACCATGCACAACGAAGGCAACTACATCATTTCCCTGGGCAACCTGTGCCGCTGGCTGGCCCAGCAGGCCGAGAACCTGGGCGTGGAAATCTACCCAGGCTTCGCCGCCCAGGAAGCGCTGTTCGACGAGAACGGCGTGGTACGCGGGATCATCACCGGCGACCTCGGCGTTGACCGTGAAGGCAAGCCAAAAGACGGCCTATACACCCCAGGCATGGAGCTGCGTGGCAAGTACACGCTGTTCGCCGAAGGTTGCCGTGGCCACATCGGCAAGCAACTGATCCAGCGCTTCAACCTGGACAGCGACGCCGACGCCCAGCACTACGGCATCGGCCTGAAGGAAATCTGGGAAATCGACCCTGCCAAGCACCAGCCGGGCCTGGTGGTGCACACCGCCGGTTGGCCGCTGGATATCATGGGTAACGAGAACACCGGTGGCTCGTTCCTTTATCACCTGGAAAACAACCAAGTGGTGGTCGGCCTGATCGTCGACCTGTCCTACAGCAACACCTTCCTGTCGCCGTTCGATGAATTCCAGCGCCTCAAGCATCACCCGGTGCTGGCCCAGTACCTGGAAGGCGGCAAGCGCATCAGCTACGGCGCTCGCGCGATCTGCAAAGGTGGCCTGAACTCGCTGCCGAAAATGGTCTTCAAGGGCGGCGCGCTGATCGGTTGCGACCTGGGCACCCTCAACTTTGCCAAGATCAAAGGCAGCCACACCGCGATGAAGTCCGGCATGCTCGCCGCCGACGCCGTGGCCGACCGCCTGTTCGCCGAATCTGAAGGCGGCGACGAACTGACCACCTATGTCGACAGCTTCAAAGCCAGCTGGCTGTACGAAGAACTGTTCGCCAGCCGCAACTTCGGCCCGGCCGTGCACAAGTTCGGCGCAATCATCGGCGGCGGTTTCAACTGGCTCGACCAGAACATTTTCGGCGGCAAGATTCCTTTCACTCTGCACGACACCAAGCCGGACTACGCCTGCCTGAAGCTGGCCAAAGACAGCCAGAAGATCGACTACCCCAAACCCGACGGCAAGTTGAGCTTCGACAAGCTGAGCTCGGTGTTCATCTCCGGTACCAACCATGAAGAAGAGCAGCCGTGCCACTTGAAGCTCAAGGACCCAAGCATCCCGATCGGCACCAACCTGCCGCTCTACGATGAACCGGCGCAGCGCTACTGCCCGGCTGGCGTGTATGAAGTGGTGACCAAGGAAGACGGCGAGAAGCGCTTCCAGATCAACGCCCAGAACTGCGTGCACTGCAAGACCTGTGACATCAAGGACCCTTCGCAAAACATCACCTGGGTGACGCCGGAAGGTGCGGGCGGGCCGACTTACCCGAATATGTAAGTCGTTCGTTTGGCCAAAAAAGGCTCCCGAGATGGGAGCCTTTTTTGTGGGCGACATCGATCAAAATGTGGGAGCTGGCTTGCCTGCGATGGCGGTCTTCAGGTGCCAAATGTATGGCTGACACACCGCTATCGCAGGCAAGCCAGCTCCCACACAGACCGTGGGGTGTCAGGCCGCCCGCTCTTCGCCCGGGTTGCGCAGGAAGTAGCGTTTGTATTCCCGACTGAACTGCGACGTACTCTGGTACCCCACCTTGTGCGCCGCCTGCGCCACACTCATGCCTTCCACCAGCAACAACTGCTGGGCCTTCAATAACCGCAAGCGCTTGAGGTACTGCACCGGTGACAATAAGGTGCAGCGTTTGAAATGCTCATGAAAGGTCGAGGCACTCATGTGCGCAAATCCGGCCAACGTCTCGATATTCAGCGGCTCGGCGTAATGGGCATGCAGGTGATTCAATGAGGTGGCGATGCGCGAAAACTGCCCCTGCTGTTCCACCAGCGCACGCAACACATCAGCCTGGGGCCCACGCAAGGCGGTGAACAACAATTCGCGCACCCGCGCAGGCCCCATGATCCGGCTTTCCAGCGGATCGTGCAGGCACTGCAACAACCGCTCGACGCAGCCGCGCATCGCATCGTCCAGCACCACCGAACTCATCGACTCCAAGGTCTGCGCGGTCGGCGGCGGCCCGGCCTGCATGCCCATGGCAATCACCAGCTCGCCCAACACCACGCGGTCGATGCCTACCGTGACGCCATACAGCGGCGCCTCGGGGGCCATGGCAAAGGTCTCGCATTCGAACGGCACCGGCATGGCCTGGATCAGGTAATGCCCGGCGCCATACTCCAGGGTGCGCGGGCCAAGGTAGGCGACCTTGCTGCCCTGAGCCACGAACATCAGGCTTGGCTCATAGATCTGCGGCCCACGCGCCACATCGCAACTGGCGCGCAGCACCTGCACGCCGGGCAGGTGAGTCGGGGAAAAACCGTCGCGGGGCGTGAGCCCTTCGATCAAGGCAACCAGCGTGGCATTGGCGTCCAAATGGCGGGTCAACAGCATGGCAAAAAACTTCGCGAATAAGGGATGACAGCATCATCGCAGGTCTGGCGGCCAATATATCCAAACCTCAGGCACTGCCGGACGAATAGGCATGAGACTCGGAGCATTTGCCATGTTCGCGCCCCCAGGCCGACGCGCAGAATTCGCCACCTCTGCAGTCCAAGCTTTTGTGAGGTTTACTATGTACACCGCCATCGGTTACGCCGCCCAGTCGGCCACCACGCCCCTCGCCCCGATGTCATTTGAACGCCGCAGCCCGCGCGTCGATGACGTGGCCATCGAGATTCTCTACTGCGGCGTGTGCCACTCCGATATCCACCAGGCTCGCAACGAGTGGGGCATCGCCGTGTACCCGTTGATGCCGGGCCACGAAATTGTCGGCAAGGTCACCTCCGTCGGCGCCAATGTGACTGCCCATAAAGTCGGCGACCTGGTGGGCGTAGGCTGCATGGTGGACTCGTGCCGTCACTGCGAAGCCTGCCAATCGGACCTTGAGCAATACTGCCTCGAAGGCCCGACCATGACCTATGCCACGCCGGACCGCGTGGATGGCAGCAACACCATGGGCGGTTACTCCGACAGCATCGTGGTCAGCGAACATTTCGTGGTGAAGATCCCGGCCAAGCTCGACCTGGCCAGCGCTGCGCCGATCCTGTGTGCAGGTATCACCACTTACTCGCCGCTCAAGCACTACGGCGTGAAAGCCGGCGATAAAGTCGGGATTCTCGGCATGGGCGGTCTGGGCCACATGGGCATCAAATTCGCCAAGGCCATGGGCGCCGAAGTCACGCTGTTCACCCGTTCGGCCAGCAAGGCCGAGGAAGGCCGTCGCCAGGGCGCCGACCATGTGATCGTGTCCACCGATGCCGAGCAGATGAAAGCTGCTGCGGGGTACTTCGATTTCCTGCTGGACACCATCCCGGTGCAGCACGACCTGAACCCCTACCTCGATGTGCTGCGCTTTGACGGCGTGCATATCCTGGTCGGCCTGATCGAGCCGGTGGACCCGCCCGTCAACGCCGCCAAGCTGGTGCTGGGCCGTAAAGTCTTGGCCGGCTCGCTGATCGGCGGCATTGCCGAAACCCAGGAAGTCCTGGATTTCTGCGCCGAGCACAACATCACCTGCGACATCGAGATGCTCGACATCCGGCAGATCAACGAAGCTTACGCACGCATGATTGCCGGTGATGTGAAGTACCGCTTTGTCATCGACATGGCGAGCCTGAAAGCCTGATCAGGCTTTGGCGCCCAACTCCGCTGACAGCCGGGCTGCGACCTGTTTGATCACAGGGATCAGCTCGGCCATTTTCTCCAGCGGCATGTAGGGCACCGTACTGGCGATGCTGATGCCGGCGACAATGCGCCCGCTGGCATCGCGCACCGGTGCCGCCACGCAGCGGATCGAAGGCTCGTTGTCTTCCAGGTCGAACGCGTAGCCCCCCTCCACATACTCATGCATGCGCTGTTCGAACTGCGCCCAGGATTGCTCCGGGTGCTGCGGCCATTGCAGGCTTTTGCCCGCCGTCGGCAAGCTCGCCTCGTACAAGCGCTGCCACTCCTGCGGTGAATCATCGAGCATCAACGCCTTGCCGATACCGGTGCGCGCCAGCGGCATACGATGGCCGACCCGCGAGCGCATTTCCGGGCCGTTGCGACCGGGGTTCTTGTGCAGGTAAAGCACCTCGTCGTATTCACGAATCGCCAGGTGAATGGTGTCGCCGGTCAGCGCCGACAACTCGTCCAGGTACGGCACCGCCAGGTTCACCAAGGGCAATTCTTCACGGGCCTGGAACCCCAACTCGATCAGCTTGGGCCCCAGCAGATAACCGACCTGGGGCACCACGCGCAGGTAGCGCTCGTCTACCAGGCAACTGGCCAGGCGGTGTGTCGTGCTGCGCGTGGTGCCGATGCGCCGGGCGATCTCCTTGAGATCCCGCGCACCGGCCGCCACCGCTTGCACCACGCCCAGGCCGCGCAACAGGGTCTGGGTGCCGGTGGGGGCGGCGTCTTTGACGGGGGTGTGGGCGTTTTCCTGCATATCGGGCCTATAAGTATGAAAGCGGGGGCATTATGGCAAATACGGCCCTCCTGAACACAGGAGATCCAATGTGGGAGCTGGCTTGCCTGCTCCCACAGTTTGATCTTCACAGGGTGAACATCAGCGTTGTTTCATGCGGTCGATTATCACCGCCAGCAACAGGATCGAGCCACGAATCACATACTGGTAAAAGGTATCGATGTTCTTCAGGTTCATCGCATTCTCGATGATCGCCAGAATCAACACCCCGGCAATCACATGGCGGATCATGCCGATCCCGCCGCTCAACGACACGCCGCCCAGCACGCACGCCGAAATCACCGTCAGCTCGAAACCCTGGCCAATCATCGGCTGGCCCGAGGTCATGCGTGAGGCGAGGATCACCCCGGCCAAGGCGCCGATCAAACCGTGCACGGCAAAGATGATGATCTTGGTGCGATCGACATTCACCCCCGCCAGCAACGCGGCTTCCTGGTTGCCGCCAATGGCCATGGTGTTGCGCCCGTAGGTGGTGTAATTGAGCAGCCAGCCAAAGAACACAAAGCACAGCACGGTGATGATGATCGGCACCGGCACGCCCAGCAGTTGGCCGTTGCCGAACACGAAGAACCCTTCATTCATCACCCCCACCGCCTTGCCGTTGGAGAAGATGTAGGCCAGGCCGCGCACAATCTGCATGGTTGCCAGGGTGGCAATCAACGCGTTGATGCGCAGCTTGGCGATCACGATGCCGTTGATCAGCCCTACCACCAGGCCCATGGCCAAGGCCGCCGACACGCCGAGTACCACGCTGTCGGTGTCGCGCATCACGATGCCCGCCACCACCCCGGCACAGGCGATCACCGAACCCACCGACAAGTCGAAGTGCCCCGACGCCAGGCAAAACAGCATGGTGCAGGCGGCGATGCCCACGGTGGAAATCGCCAGACCGAGGCCGCGCATGTTCAACGGCGACAGGAAGTTATCGATGAACACCGCGCTGAGCACAAAAATGCCCAGCGCCGCCAAAAGCATCACCCAATCATCGAGAAATTTGCGCTGATTGAAACCCGGCCAGAAGCCCTTTGCTGTTTTTACCTGAGACATAGCCAAACCCTCTTGTTCTTGTTCAAGCCCGCGACTGTGGCAGCGCCAGTTGCAGCAGGCGCGCTTCATCCGCTTGGGCGCGGGGTAACTCACCGGTCAAGGCGCCTTCACTCATCACCAGGATGCGGTCGCAGATACCCATCACCTCCATCAGGTCGCTGGACACCACGATCACCGCAATGCCGCTGGCCGCCAGGTTATGGATGATCTGGTAGATCTCCGACTTGGCGCCGATGTCGATACCGCGAGTGGGTTCGTCGAGCAGCAACACCTTCATCGGCATCGACAACCAGCGGCCAA
>NZ_WKCD01000076.1:0-21184 GCF_021606625.1 Pseudomonas sp. PA-4-8C | reverse complement strand
CGTGCTGTGCAGCGATATCGCCAACAGCCAGCAGTACCTGCAAGCTCTGCAGGATTTGCACTACGGGCGCCTGCAGCAATCGCGTTTTGAGCCCCTCTGGCACTCCCAGCCACCCAGTGGCGACCCGAATACCGAGGTACTGGCGTTCGCCGCCACCGGCCTGCACGACATGGCCCAAGCCTTCGATCAGGCCCGGCCCAGCGCCGATTTGTACCGCAGCCTGCGCAATGCCTATGCCGGCGTGCGCCAGCAACCGCTGCCCCATTGGGACCCGGTCGCCGAGGGCACGTTGTTGCGTCCTGGGATGAATGACCCTCGCGTGCCGGAACTGGCGCGGCGCCTGCACAGCGGCGGCTACCTGGCCCAGTTACCCAGCGGCAACGGCAAGCAGTACCAGGGCGAACTGGTCAAGGCGGTGAAAGCCTTCCAGCTCAGCCACTCGTTGCAGGCCGACGGCGTGATCGGCGCCGGCACCGTGGCCGAACTCAATATCAGCCCGGCGATGCGTCGTGAACAACTGCGCATCAACCTGGAGCGCTTCCGCTGGCTGGCCCAGGACCTGGAGCCTGAAGGCGTCGTGGTCAATGTGGCCGCCGCGCAACTGAGCGTGTACCAGAGCGGCATCCCAGTGTGGCAAACCCGCCTGCAAGTGGGCCGGGCCGAACGCCAGACGCCGTTGCTCAAGTCGCGCATCACCCGGCTGACCCTCAACCCCACCTGGACCATCCCGCCGACCATCATGCGCGAGGACAAACTGCCGGCCATCCGCCTCAACCCTGAATACCTGCGCCAGCAAAACCTGCAAGTGCTCGACGCCGAAGGTCACCCGTTGACCCCCGACCAGGTCGACTGGGCGCGCCCCGGCAATATCCTGCTGCGCCAGCAGGCCGGCCCGCGTAACCCGCTGGGCAAGATTGTGATGCGCTTTCCCAACCCGTATTCGGTGTACCTGCACGACACCCCCAGCCAACCCTTGTTCACCAAGGGGCCGCGGGCGTTCAGTTCGGGATGCGTGCGGGTCGAGCAACCGTTGTTATTGCGCGACCTGCTGGTAACGCCGGCCGAACGCACTCGCACCGATGAGCTGCTGGCGACCGGCGAAACCCATGAATTCAGGTTGGCCACGCCGGTACCGGTGCTGTTGGGGTATTGGACGGTAGAAGTGGATCGCCAGGGTGAGTTGGTGTACGCGCCGGATATTTATGCGCGTGACCCGGCGTTGATCAAGGCCATGGGCAGCGTGTTATAGCGCCCATGGTCTTGATACGCATGTAGGAGCGAACTTGCTCGCGAAAAACGCCAACGATAACGCGCGCTTCCTGAATAAACGCGGCGCCCGTGAGTTTTTCGCGAGCAAGCTCGCTCCTACATTGCGTTAGGGTTCTATTCCGGCATCAATTGTTGGCGGCATTCGAGCACCAACCGGGCGCCGCCCAACTCACTGGTACCGACCTCCAGCTTGAAACCGTGCAGATTGATGATCGCCGCCACAATCGACAGGCCCAGGCCAAAACCGCCTTGCTGATCACTCTCATCGACCCGATAGAAGCGCTGGAACACCGACGCACGCTCGGCGGCTGGAATGCCTGGCCCGGAGTCGAGCACTTCGATGCGCGTACTGCCCAGGTCGTTGACTGCCCGCAGGATCACCTTGCCCTTGGGCGGGGTGAACTTGATCGAATTACTCAGCAGGTTGGCCAGGGCTTCGAATAGCAGCGCACGGTCACCGGTAATCCACGGCAGTGAGTCAGGCGCCTGCAACACCAACTCCAGTTCGCCTTCTTCGGCCAGGGGCAGATAGAAGTCATGCAGCTCGCGCAGCAACGGCAGCGGGTCCAGCACCAGGAAGCCCGAGCGGCGCTGGTGGTCTTCCAGTTCGGAAATGCGCAGCAGCCCGCGAAAGCGCGCCATCAGGGTGTCGGTTTCGGCGATGGCGTCATCGAGTTTTACCGCGTGGGCCGAGTCTTCCTCGGCTTGTTGCTTGATGCGGTAAAGCTGGGCGCGCAAGCGGGTGAGGGGGGTGCGCAGGTCGTGGGCGATGTTGTCGCACACGCCCTTGACCTCGTTCATCAGTTTTTCGATGCGGTCGAGCATCGCGTTGACGATGGCGGCGAGCATGTCTAGCTCGTCGCGCCGGTCGGACAGCGGCAGGCGGTGCGTGAGGTCGCCGGCGACGATGGCCTCGGCGCTGGCCTGGATCCCACGAATGCGCCGCAACGGGCGACGGCGCAGCAGGTGCCAGCCAGCAGCGCCGGGGATGATGGTCAAAGAGAGCGCCCACAGCAGGGCGTGCCAGATAATCCGTGTGACCCCGAACAGCGAGCCGTTGGCGCGCACCAACACCAGCCAGCGGCCGTCTTCGGTGTGGGTGGCCACCGCGTCGCAGCTGTCCTTGGGCAGTTTGGGGTCATCCGATTGCACGCAATTGGTCAGGGCGTGGATCTTGCCATCCAGCGGCAAGTCGGGTGGTAGGGCGCGGATCGGCCCGCTCAAGGGACGAAATTGCTCATCGAACAGGCCATAGGCGTCCACGCCCTTCATGTCGAAGGTCATGCTGGTGGTGAGCGCCTCCACCAGCTCTTCGCCGTCAAAACGCTGGAACAGGTGCTGGCGTTGCAGCAGGGAATGGCGCGACAAGTCGCTGAGGTAGCCCGACACTTCGTAGTACAGCACCCCCATGAGGATGCAGCTCCAGGCCACGAACAACGAACTGTACAGCGCCAGCAAGCGGCTGCTGGAAGAGCGCCAGCCTTTAGAGGGGTTCAGCAATGACATAGCCCGAGCCTCGTACCGTGCGGATCAGCGGCGTGAGGCCCGGTGGGTCGATTTTCTTGCGCAGACGGCCAATGTGCACGTCGATCAGGTTGGTGCCGGGGTCGAAGTGATAGCCCCAGACTTCCTCGAAAATCATCATCCGCGACAGGATCTGCCCGGTGTTGCGCATCAGGAACTCAAGCAGTTTGTATTCGGTGGGTAGCAGGGTCAGCGGCTGGTCGGCGCGGCTGGCTTCGCGGCTGATCAGGTTCAGTTCCAGGTCGGCCACGCGCAGGGCGGTTTCGAATTCCTGGACCGTGCTTTTACGCCGCAGCAGCACCTCGACACGGGCGGCCATTTCATCCGAGGCGAACGGTTTGGTCAGGTAGTCATCGCCGCCAGCACGCAGGCCGCGCACGCGCTCGTCGACATCGGAGAGGGCGCTGATCATCAGGATCGGCGTGGACACCCCAATGGTGCGCAACGTGGTGACGATGGCCAAGCCATCGAGTTCGGGCAGCATGCGGTCGAGGGTGATCAGGTCGTAATCACCACTCACCGCGCGGACCAGGCCCTCGCGGCCGTTGTCCACCCAATCTACGTCCAGTCCATGGCTACTCAGCTCGGCGACAATCTCGCGGGCCGTTACGGCGTCATCCTCGATGGTCAAAATGCGGGTCATAGGATTACCTGGTGAGCGTTCACACTAGAAGTGGCGACATTTTGCCAAGAAGTCGCTGAATGTTTCCTAAATAAAACTTCATCTTCCTGAAACTGACACTACATCGAACACTGTGGGAGCTGGCTTGCCTGCGATGGCGGCCTACCAGCCGACACCTATCTAGCTGACGCCCCGCGATCAAATTGTGGGAGCGGGCTTGCTCGCGAAGGCGGCCTGGCAGTCGACACAGTTGGATTGTGTGCATATCCATTGCTGCGGTAACGGCCGCTTAGGGTTCCGCCCTGACGGCGTCTTACTTTTGAAAAGCCGGAATGCCGGCCCAGACAAAAGTAAGCAAAACGCTCTTGCCCCACCACTCGGCACCTCGCTTGGGCTCGGTGTGCCCGTAATCCGCCAGTGATTTGGGGGGCCGCCGCCACGCGCCATCCATGGCGCGGGGCGGCTAAACCGGCATCCCTCCCGGTTTACCCCCCCAAATACCTGTCGAATTCCGGCCAGCGTGGTTTAACGGGGCGCCTGAGATCAAGATCAAAAGCAGATCAAGAGCGACTCGCTTCGCATCGTGGTTACCGTCCGCTGCTACAGCCCACAAAGTTATGTAGGTAACTATGCTGCGATGGCGGCTTACCTGCTGGCATATTCAGTGGCTGTCACGCCGCCATCGCAGGCAAGCCAGCTCCCACAGGGGAGTGCATTACGCCCGCCTGATATCGCCATTTATTGCAACCTGCATGATCTGGCTAAGTTCAATTTAAATAAACCATTGAAATTAAAGGAATTTAATTTTAGTCGCGGCTGGCACGCTGCCTGCACTGTCCGTTTTGAGACTTGTAACATCATTTTTCGTGCCTGGAGCAAAACAACAATGATCACATCCTCATCCACGCTGCAAGAGTCAAGCACGCTCTCCGGGGTTTCCTGGGGGGCGATTTTCGCCGGTGCCGCTGCGGCGGCTGCCTTGTCATTGATCCTGGTGTTGCTGGGTTTCGGCCTGGGCTTTTCGGCGGTGTCGCCGTGGGCTAACAGCGGTATCAGCGCTAAGGGCCTTGGCATTTCCACGATTGTCTGGCTGGCGTTCACCCAGATTGTCGCTTCTGGCCTGGGCGGTTACATCGCCGGTCGGTTGCGGGTGAAGTGGGCCAACATGCACGGCGACGAGGTGTACTTTCGCGATACCGCCCATGGCTTCCTGGCGTGGGCAGTGGCCACATTGATCACGGCGATGCTGGTGGTCGGTTCGGTCAGCAGTGTGGTCAGCGGCGGCGTGAAAGCTGGTGCGAGTGTGGCATCGGGCGCCGCCAGCGGCCTCACTCAAGCGGCGGGCAGTGCGGCCAAGGGTGCCGACAGTGGTGACTTCGGTTATTACGTCGACAGCCTGTTCCGCGATGATCGCCCCGCGGCGGTCAGCGATGATGCAGCCCACGCCGTAGTCGGTCGCATCCTGACGCGCACGTTGAGCAACGACGGCCAACTGGCAGCGGAAGATCGTGCCTACCTGGCCCAACTGATCAGCCAACGTACCAACCTGAGCCAGGCCGATGCCGAAGCCCGCATCGACAAGGTCTATGGCGATGCGCGCAAAGCCGTCGAAGACGCAAAGCTCAAAGCCAAGCAAGCCGCTGAGACCGCGGCGAAAGTAGCGGCCTACACATCCCTGTGGACCTTCGTGGCCCTGCTCATCGGTGCGTTCTTCGCCAGCTTCGCCGCCACCTTCGGCGGTCGCCGCCGGGATGCCGTGGTGTACGTCGAAACCGAAAACTACGTTCGTTAATTCAAGGAGAACATGATGCGCTCATTACTGCTGTGGTTCCTCGGCGTGCCGATTCCAGTGATCATCCTGATTGCGATCTTCATGCACTAAACCCACTCCTGGCTCGCTCCTTCTTGTAGGAGCGAGCTTGCTCGCGAAAAACTCACAGGCGCCACGTTCCCTCAGGGAGTACGCGTTATCGTTGTGGTTTTTCGCGAGCAAGCTCACTCCTACAGAGGGCAAATAGAGCAAGCCTTGTCAGTCGTCAAATCCTACCTGTTCATGGATCTCATCCACCTTCAATTCCAACCGATACGCCACCGCAATAAACAACGCCTGGCACAGGCACAGCGTGGCGCTCAACGAGCGGAAAGCAAACGAAGAACCTTCATTGACCAACAGCACCGCGTTCGCCCGCTTGGCCAGGGGCGACAGGTTGCTGTCGGTGATGATCAGGGTCTTGGCCTGGTGATGCTGCGCGATGCGCAGGCAGTGCTGGGTCTCTTTGCCGTAGGGCGTAAAACTGATCGCAATCACCAGGTCATTGGCGCGCACGCTGCGCATCTGCTCGCGATAACTGCCGCCTAGGCCCGAGATCAAGTGGATGCGCTTGTTGGTGTGCTGCAGGTTGTAGACCAGGTAGTCGGCCACCGCAAAGGAGCGGCGCACGCCAACCACGTAGATGTTGTCGGCATTGACCACCAGGTCTACGGCTTTCTCGAAGGCCGCGTCGTCCAGCTCCAGCCCCAGGCGTTCGATGCCCGACAAGGTGGCGTTGACGCACTCGCGCGCCAGGTCGCCGCCGCTGGCCTTCTGCGACTTGTTGGCGATCATGCTGCGGATGCGCTGCTGGTAGTTCTGCACCGGCGTGGTCTTGTGGGTATACGCCTCGCGAAACAAAGCCTGCATCTCACTGAACCCACTGAAGCCGAAACGCTGGGAAAACCGCACGATGGCCGAGGGGTGCACTTCGCACTCGCGAGCGATGTCGCTGATGCGGTCGACCATGATCCGGTCGCTCTGCTGGCTCATGTAACTGGCGATGCGTTTGAGCTGACGCGGCAGGCTCTCGTATTCGTCGGTGATCAGCTGCAACAGGCGTTCGGCATTGACCGGAGGGCTGGCGACAGTTTCTTCCAGGGTGGTCTCGGGATCGGTGCGGGACATGGGCAATCCTTCTGGCGTGTTCATCTGATGCGCTGATAGGTGGCGCAAGTCTACAGGGTAGGCGCAAAAAAATACCCCGGCATCACGGCCCGCGTGGCCTGCTGAAACGATGCATGGGCGCTGGCGTGCCACTATCCTGAGGTATTGGAAAAAATATTCCACTAAAAATAATTATGGAATAAATATTGATTGCTGCCCGCGGACGTTCTAGTCTGCTCCCACCAAGAGCGTTTGCCGTCGCCACGGCGGCACAACGCAGGCTGATAAAAATAACAGGAGCCAGCATGGGCCAGACTCGTTTTGCCAGTGGGCGTCAATTGGATCTGATTTGCCTCGGGCGCCTGGGCGTCGATCTCTATGCGCAGCAAGTCGGTGCGCGGCTTGAAGATGTGTCCAGCTTCGCCAAGTATCTGGGCGGTTCCTCCGCCAATATCGCTTTCGGCACCGCCAGGCTTGGGCTCAAGTCGGCGATGCTGAGCCGGGTAGGGGATGACCACATGGGCCGTTTCCTGGTGGAGTCCCTGGCCCGCGAAGGCTGCGATGTCAGCGGCATCAAGGTCGACCCGGAGCGCCTCACCGCCCTGGTGCTGCTGGGCCTAAAAGACCGTGAAACCTTCCCCCTGGTGTTCTACCGCGAAAACTGCGCCGACATGGCCCTGCGCGCCGAAGACATCAGCGAAGCCTTTATTGCCTCGAGCAAGGCGCTGTTGATCACCGGTACGCATTTCTCCACCGACGGCGTGTACAAGGCCAGCCTGCAGGCCCTGGATTATGCGGCCAAGCACAACGTCAAGCGCGTGCTGGACATCGACTATCGCCCCGTGTTGTGGGGCCTGGCCGGCAAGGCCGATGGCGAAACTCGTTTTGTTGCCGACCAGAATGTCAGCCAGCATGTGCAGAAGATCCTGCCGCGTTTCGACCTGATCGTCGGCACCGAAGAGGAATTCCTCATCGCCGGCGGCAGTGAAGACCTGCTCACGGCCCTGCGTACCGTGCGTGAACTGACCCCGGCGACCCTGGTGGTCAAGCTCGGCCCCCAGGGCTGCACGGTGATCCACGGCGCGATTCCCGCGCGCCTGGAAGACGGGGCGATCTACCCCGGTGTACGGGTTGAAGTGCTCAACGTGCTGGGCGCCGGTGATGCCTTTATGTCGGGCTTTCTCAGCGGCTGGATCAATGACGCCAGCGATGAGCGTTGCAGCCAGTTGGCCAATGCCTGTGGCGGCCTGGTGGTGTCGCGCCACGCCTGTGCGCCAGCGATGCCGACCCCCGCCGAACTCGATTACCTGTTCAGCAGCCCCGTGCCCATCACCCGGCCGGACCAGGACGTGACCCTGCAACGCCTGCACCGTGTCACGGTGCCGCGCAAAGCCTGGAAGCAACTGTTCGTATTTGCCTTCGACCACCGCTGGCAATTGGTGGAGCTGGCGCAAAAAGGCGGCCAGGCCCCTGAGCGTATCAGCGACATCAAGCAGTTGTTTATCCAGGCCATCGAACGCGTGGAGCGCAAACTCAGCGAGCAGGGCGTCGAGGCCGATGTGGGCCTGCTCGCCGACCAACGCTTTGGCCAGGATGCACTCAACGCGGCCACGGGTCGCGGCTGGTGGATCGCGCGCCCGGTGGAAGTGCAGAACTCGCGGCCCCTGGCGTTCGAGCACGGGCGTTCGATTGGCAGCAACCTGATTGCCTGGCCCCAGGAACACATCATCAAGTGCCTGGTGCAATTTCACCCCGATGACGAGCCGATGCTGCGCCTGGAACAGGAAGCGCAACTCAAGGCGGTGTACGAGGCGTCGCTGGTCAGTGGCCACGAACTGCTGCTGGAAGTCATCCCGCCCAAGGATCACCCGTCCACTTACCCGGACGTGCTCTACCGCAGCCTCAAGCGCCTCTACAACCTGGGCATCTACCCGGCCTGGTGGAAGATCGAAACCCAGTCGGCCGCAGACTGGAAAAAGCTCGACGAACTGATCCAGGAACGCGACCCCTACTGCCGCGGCGTGGTGTTGCTGGGCCTGAATGCTTCGCCCGAGTTTCTCGCCGATGGCTTTAAGCAGGCCAGCCAGAGCAGCACCTGCCGTGGGTTTGCCGTGGGCCGCACGATCTTCCACGAGCCGAGCCGGGCGTGGATGGCGGGGGAGATTGATGACGAAACGCTGATCCAGCAGGTGCAGCAGACCTTCGAACAGCTCATCAATGCCTGGCTCAGTGCCCGACAGTAAATACGATCAGATGTGGGAGCTGGCTTGCCTGCGATAGCAACCTATCAGTTGCAAATGTTCTGCCTGACACGCTGCTATCGCAGGCAAGCCAGCTCCCACACAAAGCAGATCCCAGTGAATTCTGAAGATAAAAACAAAAGGTGCAGCCATGCCCGCAATCCGAATTGGCATCAACCCGATCTCCTGGAGCAACGACGACCTCCCGGCCCTCGGCGGTGAGACCCCGCTGAGCACGGCCCTGAGCGAAGGCAAGGACATCGGCTACGAAGGTTTTGAACTCAACGGCAAATTCCCCAAGGATGCCCAGGGCGTCGCTGACGTGCTGCGTCCTTATGACCTGGCGCTGGTGTCCGGTTGGTACTCCAGCCGTTTGGCCTGCCGTTCGGTGGCTGAAGAAATCGAAGCCATTGCCGGCCATGTCGAACTGCTCAAACACAACGGCGCCTCGGTGCTGGTATACGGCGAAGTGGCCGACTCGATCCAGGGCTCGCGCATCCGCCTGATCGAGCGCCCGCGTTTTCACAGTGAACAGGCCTGGCAGGCTTACGCCGACAAGCTCACCGAGCTGGCGCGCTTCACCTTGTCCCAGGGCGTGCGTCTGGCCTACCACCACCATATGGGCGCCTACGTCGAATCCCCCGAAGACATCGATCAGTTGATGAAGCGCACGGGCCCGGAAGTCGGCCTGCTGTTCGATTCGGGCCACTGCTACATGGGCGGCGGCGAACCCATTGAGGTGCTGCGCAAGCATATCGACCGCGTCTGCCATGTGCATTTCAAGGACGTACGCAAACCCGTGGTGCAACTGGCGCGCAACCAGATGTGGAGCTTCCCGGACTGCATCGTCAACGGCACCTTTACCGTGCCCGGCGATGGAGATATCGACTTCGCACCGTTGCTGGATGTGTTGCTCGCGGCCAGCTACAAGGGCTGGCTGGTGGTGGAAGCCGAGCAGGACCCGGCCGTGGCGCCCAGCTATATCTACGCGAAGAAGGGTTACGACACCCTGCGTGCGCTTCTCAACCAGAGGACTTGAGTGATGAGCTTGTTGGTCAAAAGCAGCAAACGCGGGCAAACCATGGTGGCGCTGGAAGCGGGGCGCCTGGAGTATGTGGGCTTTGCCGCCTACCGTTTGAGCCTGGGCGAAACCCTGCCGGTCAGCGCCGGTGATCAGGAGCTGTGCCTGGTGTTGCTCAGCGGTCGGGTGACGATCGAAGGCCAGGGCTTCAGTTGGCAGAACCTGGGTGATCGCCAGTCGGTGTTCGAGGACAAATCGCCGTTCGCCGCCTACCTGCCGCCGGGCACCGATGCGCAGATCAGCGCCTTGAGCGATGTGCAGATCGCTGTCTGCGCCGCCCCGGGCGCCGAGGGTTTCGCTCCGCGCCTGATCCGCCCGGAACAGTGCAAACGCAGCGTGCGCGGCAAAGGCGCCAACACTCGCTACGTGTGCGACATCCTGCCCGACAGCGAGCCGGCCCATTCGCTGCTGGTGGTGGAAGTGCGCACGCCGTCGGGGCATTCGTCCAGCTACCCACCGCACAAGCACGACACCGACGACCTGCCGCACCAGAGCTTCCTGGAAGAGACCTACTACCACCAGGTCAACCCGCCCCAGGGCTTTGTATTCCAGCGCGTGTACACCGACGATCGCAGCATTGACCAGGCCATGGCCGTGGAAAACAGCGACCTGGTGGTGGTGCCCAAGGGCTATCACCCGGTCAGCGTGCCGTACGGCTACGAGTCTTATTACCTGAACGTGATGGCCGGCCCCAAGCGCGCCTGGCATTTCCATAACGACCCGCAGCACAGCTGGCTGCTGGACCTCTAAACGGTGTTGGACGGAGAACAAAAACAATGAAGTCGCCGCTACGTTTTGCCCTTAACCGCATGGTCGCCCCCCACCTGTCCTTGCCGGATTTCATCCAGTTGGCGGCTGCCCTCAACTGCGAGGCCATTGAGATCCGCAACGACCTCAAAAACCGTGAAATCGAATACGGCACACCCGCCAGCCGCGTGCGCGAGTTGTGCGCAGCGCAGGGTATCAAGGTGCTGTCGATCAACGCGCTGTACCCCTTTGATGTGTGGAACGACGAGCGCCGTGCCCAGGCAATCGAACTGGCCACCTACGCCCGTGAGTGCGGGGCCGAAGGCTTGGTGATGTGCCCGTTCAATCAGCCTGGCGATACGCGCAACGACGCGCAGCGCGCCGCCGGTTTGCGCACGGCGTTGAGCGAGCTGGCGTTGATCCTGCGCGAGTACGGGATTCTCGGTTTCATCGAGCCCCTGGGCTTCACGGTATCCGCTCTGCGCCGCAAGCGCGTGGCAGTGGATGCCATCAAGGCCATCGGTGGCCTGGATGTATTCCGGGTGGTGCACGACACCTTTCACCATCACCTGGCCGGCGAGCATGAGTTCTTCCCGGAACTGACCGGCCTGGTGCATATCTCCGGAGTGGAAGACCGCGAGGCGCCGCTGGACTCGATCCGCGACGGCCACCGCGTGTTGGTGGGCGAGGACGATATCCTCGGCAATGCGGCGCAGATCGAGACCTTGCTGAGCACCGGCTACAGCGGCTATTTGTCGTTCGAGCCGTTTGCCGAAAGCGTGCATGGGTTGGCGGATATCCGGCAGGCGTTGGGCAGCAGCATGGCGTACTTGCAAAAGCCCCTGCCATAACGCGATCAAAATGTGGGAGCTGGCTTGCCTGCGATAGCGGTCTATCAGTTGCACATGTATTGCCTGACATACCGCTATCGCAGGCAAGCCAGCTCCCACACTGGATCGGTGTTGAACACTTCAATTGCAGTCACACAAGGTGCAAGTAATGACCACAACACGATTGACCATGGCCCAGGCCCTGGTGAAGTTCCTGGACAACCAATACATCGAAGTCGACGGCGTACAGAGCAAGTTTGTCGCCGGCGTATTCACTATTTTCGGGCATGGCAATGTGTTGGGCCTCGGCCAGGCCCTGGAGCAGGACAGCGGCGATCTGGTGGTGCATCAGGGCCGCAATGAGCAAGGCATGGCCCATGCCGCCATCGGATTTGCCAAGCAGCACCTGCGCCGCAAGATCTATGCGTGCACGGCCTCGGTCGGGCCGGGCGCGGCCAATATGCTCACCGCCGCAGCCACCGCCACCGCCAACCGCATCCCGTTGCTGTTGCTGCCCGGCGATGTGTATGCCAGCCGCCAGCCCGACCCGGTGTTGCAGCAGATCGAGCAGTTCCACGACCTGAGCATCAGCACCAACGACGCCTTCCGTTCCGTGAGCAAGTACTGGGACCGCATCAACCGCCCCGAGCAACTGATGACCGCGGCGATCCACGCCATGCGCGTGCTGACCGACCCGGCCGAAACCGGCGCGGTAACACTGGCCTTGCCCCAGGATGTACAAGCCGAAGCCTGGGACTACCCCGATTACTTCCTGCAAAAACGCGTACACCGCATCGACCGACGCCCGGCCACCCGCGCCATGCTCGATGACGCGCTGGCGGCTTTTCGCGGCAAGCGCAAGCCGCTGATCATTTGCGGCGGCGGGGTCAAGTACTCCGGCGCCAACCAGGCACTGCAAGCCTTTGCCGAGCGGTTCGATATTCCCTTCGCGGAAACCCAGGCGGGCAAGAGCGCCGTGGTGTCCAGCCATGCGCTGAACGTCGGCGGCATCGGCGAAACCGGCTGCCTGGCGGCCAACCTGCTGGCGCCCGAGGCCGACCTGATTATTGGCATCGGCACCCGTTATACCGACTTCACCACCTCGTCAAAATCGCTGTTCAAGCACCCCGAGGTGAAGTTTCTCAACCTCAATATCAGCCCAGCCGATGCCTTGAAGCTGGACGGTGTGCAAGTGCTGGCCGATGCAAAAGTGGCCCTTGAAGCACTGGCCACTGCCCTGGGCGATTACCGCTCGGGCTGGGGCGAGCAGATCGCCGACGCCAAGGCGCAACTCGACGCCGAAGTGGACCGCGTGCATCAGGCGCAATACCTGGGTGATGAGTTCGTCCCCGAAGTCGACGACCACCTGGACCGTGCCGTCCTGCGCGAATTCATCGAACTGACCGGTTCGTGCCTGACCCAAAGCGCGGTGCTCGGCGTGCTCAATGCACGCCTGGCCGATGACGCGATCATTGTGGCCGCCGCCGGCAGCCTGCCCGGCGATTTGCAGCGCGCCTGGCGCAGCAAGGGCGTCAACACCTACCACGTCGAGTATGGCTATTCATGCATGGGCTATGAAATCAATGCCGCCCTGGGCGTGAAGCTGGCCGAGCCAGGCAAGGAGGTGTACGCCCTGGTCGGCGATGGCTCCTACATGATGCTGCACTCGGAGCTGGCCACCTCGATCCAGGAGCGGCGCAAGATCAACGTGGTGCTGTTGGACAACATGGCGTTCGGTTGCATCAACAACCTGCAAATCGGCAATGGCATGGACAGCTTCGGCACCGAGTTCCGCTACCGCAACCCCGAGAGCGGCAAGCTCGACGGTGGCCTGGTGCCGGTGGATTTCGCCATGAGTGCGGCGGCTTATGGCTGCAAGACCTACAAGGTCAGCACGCTGGAACAGCTGGAAGCGGCGTTGGCCGATGCCCGCACGCAAACCGTCTCCACGCTGATCGATATCAAGGTGCTGCCCAAGACCATGGTCCACGGCTACCTGTCGTGGTGGCGGGTGGGGGTGGCGCAAGTGTCCACCAGTGAGCGCACGAATGCAGCGGCAAAAAAACTCAATGAACACCTGGCCAAGGCCCGGCAGTACTAACAACAAGAGGAGTGTTTGTATGTCTTTGAAGCTTGGAGTGATCGGTACGGGCGCCATCGGCCGGGACCATATTCGTCGTTGCAGCCAGGCCTTGCTCAACAGCCAGGTGGTGGCCGTCACCGACATCAACCTTGAACAAGCCGCCCAGGTGGTGGCGGATTTGAAGCTGGACGCCGAGGTGTACCCGGACGGCCATGCGCTGATCAACTCGCCAGAGGTCGAAGCGGTACTGGTGACGTCCTGGGGGCCGAGCCATGAAGAATTTGTGCTGGCCGCGATTGCCGCCGGCAAACCGGTGTTCTGTGAGAAACCCCTGGCGGTGACGGCCGAGGGGTGCCGCAACATTGTCGAGGCCGAAGTGGCCCACGGCAAACGCCTGGTCCAGGTGGGTTTCATGCGCCCGTACGACCAAGGCTACCGCGCCCTCAAGGCGGTGATCGACAGCGGCCAGATTGGCGAGCCGTTGATGCTGCACTGCGCGCACCGCAACCCCACGGTGGGCGAGAACTACAACACCGGCATGGCGATCACCGACACCTTGATCCATGAGCTGGACGTGCTGCGTTGGCTGCTTAATGACGACTACGTGTCCGTGCAGGTGGTGTTCCCGCGCAAGACCAGCAAGGCGCTGGCGCACCTGCGTGACCCGCAGATCGTGCTGCTGGAAACCGCCAAAGGCACGCGTATCGACGTGGAAGTGTTTGTGAACTGCCAATACGGCTACGACATCCAGTGTGAAGTGGTAGGGGAGAGCGGCATCGCCAAGTTGCCGGAGCCGTCCCAGGTGCAACTGCGCAGCGAGGCGAAGCTGTCCAATGCGATCCTGATGGATTGGAAGGATCGGTTTATCGGTGCCTATGACGTGGAGTTGCAGGCGTTTATCGACAGCGTGCTGGCCGGGCAAGTCGGCGGGCCGTCGGCCTGGGATGGGTTTGCGGCGGCGGTGGCGGCGGATGCGTGTATTGAAGCCCAGGGCAGTGGGCAGATTGTGAAAGTCAGCCTGCCGGATCGCCCGCGCTTCTACGGCTAACTCACTGAAGAAATGTGGTTAACACTGTTGGAGCTGGCTTGCCTGCGATAGCGGTCTATCAGTGACAAATTCATTGCCTGACACACTGCTATCGCAGGCAAGCCAGCTCCCACAGTTGATTGGGTTTCCAAATCAATTCCGGAGTTGAACATGCGAATCGGACTAGTGGGCTACGGTCACGGTGGGCGCTTTTTTCATGCGCCGCTGATCGCCACCCTGCCTGACGCCACCTTTGTCGGCGTGGTGACGCGTTCACCCGAACGTCGCCAGCAATTGAGTACTGATCTTCCCGGTGTCAAAGCCTTCGACTCCATCGGCCAGATCGTCGAAGCCGGCGTCGATGCCCTGGTGATTTCGACCACCTTGAAAGGTCGGCCGGCCCTGGTGCTGGAAGCCATCGAGCATGGGGTGGCGGTGGTCAGCGACAAACCTTTTGCCGCCAACGCCGAACAAGCCCAGGCCCTGATTACCGCTGCCGAGCGCCAGGGCTCGTTGCTCAGCGTCTACCAGAACCGGCGCTGGGATTCGGACTACCTGACCCTGCGCAAACTGATCGACGCCGGCGCCCTGGGCACCATTACCCGCTTTGAATCCCGCGTGGAGCGCTACAGCCCGCAGGCCGTGGGCAATGCCAGCGGTGGCGGATGGCTGCGCGACCTGGGCAGCCACCTGGTCGACCAGGCGCTGCAACTGTTCGGCCCGGTGGAGCGGGTGTTCGCCCAATTGCACTACACCCCTGAACATCCCACGGTAGACCACGGCTTCTTTGTCTCCCTCACCCACGCCAACGGCGTGATTTCGCACCTGTGGGGCAACGCGTTGCAGAACAGCCAGGCGCCGCGCTTTCGCGTCAGTGGCAGCCTGGGTTGCTACACCGTCGACGGCCTGGACGGCCAGGAAGAAGCGCTGCTGGCCGGCAAGTCGCCGAAAACCGAAGGCGAACACTGGGGCGCTGAGGAACATCGACGCTGGGGCTGGTTTGAACAAGGGCCGGAGCGTGAGCGGGTGCCGTCGGAGAAGGGCTGCTGGAACCAGTTCTACCGCCAGTTGCAAGCCGCCGTGATGGGGCAGGGGCCGCTGCCCGTCAACGCCTATGACGCCCTGGAAACCACCCGTATATTAGACGCCGCACGCCTGAGCGCCGAGCGCCAGCAGGTGGTTTCGACAAAAATAGAATAAAATTCTAAAACAGGTTGATATGGAAATTATTTTCTAATACAGTCTTTTCCAGGTTGCATAAAGTACGTCCCGGAACCTACGGGCGACTCAACAAAAACAAGATCAAAAACAACCAGGTACCGTCAGATGAAAATCTTCAACGCTGTACTGCGAGTTTTACGCCCCCTCCAAGCGCCACGCGGACTGCCCCGCGCCCGGCCGTTCTACTTCTCCTTCCTGAATGTGCTGTGCGTCGAAAACCAGGGCGCGCTGGTGTGCTGCATTCCAGGCGCGCCGGTGGTGCGACTGACAGCCGAGTCCTGATCAACGCAACGTCGAAAAAAACTAACAAGAAAGTGGAGACAGACCGTTCATGAAGACCCCGATCCGTTTTACCGCCCTGGCCTTGTCCATGCTGCTGGCCAGTGGCGTTGCCGTCGCCGCCGATCTCAAGGTGGGCGTGACGATGTCCGCATTCGATGACACCTTCCTCACCTACCTGCGCGAGGACATGGACAAACAAGCCAAGTCCTATCCAAAAGGCGATGGCGTGCAACTGCAGTTCGAAGATGCCCGCGCCGATGTGGTCAAGCAGTTGAGCCAGGTCGAGAACTTCATCAGCCAGAAGGTTGATGCGATTATCGTCAACCCCGTCGATACCGCGTCGACCAAGAACATCATCAGTGCCGCCACCAAGGCAGGTATTCCGCTGGTGTTCGTCAACCGTCGCCCCGACCAGAAAGACCTGCCCAAGGACGTGGTGGCCGTGACCTCCGATGACGTCGAGGCCGGCCGCCTGCAAATGCAGTACATCGCCGAAAAACTCGGCGGCAAGGGCAAGGTCGTTATCCTGCTGGGCGACCTGGCGAACAACTCCACCACTAACCGCACGAAGGGCGTGAAGGAAGTGCTGGCCAAGTACCCGGACATCAAGATCGAGCAGGAACAAACCGGAATCTGGTTGCGTGACAGGGGCATGACCCTGGTCAACGACTGGCTGACCCAGGGCCGGGAGTTCAATGCGGTGCTGGCCAACAACGATGAGATGGCGATCGGCGCGTCCATGGCCCTGAGATCGGCTGGCAAGGAAAAAGGCAGCGTGTTGATTGCCGGTGTCGACGGCACGCCCGATGGCTTGAACGCGATCACCAAGGGTGACATGACCGTGTCGGCCTTTCAGGACGCCAAGGGCCAGGCGGTAGGTTCGGTGGAAGCAGCGCGCAAGATGGCCAAGAACGAGCCGGTCGAGCAGAACGTGGTGATCCCGTTCCAGTTGATCACCCCGGACAACGTCAAAGACTTCAAGTAGCCCCGACATAACAACAAAAGCTGGCAGGGCGGTTACGGCCGCCCTGCAGATGGAGTACCTCCCTATGCTTGCTCAAGCCGCCACGTCTCAGCCCGCCGCCCACCGGGCGCTGGCGCTGGACGAACCTTACCTGCTGGAAATCCTCAACATCAGCAAAGGCTTTCCCGGTGTCGTGGCCCTGGACGATGTGCAACTGCGGGTGCGCCCCGGCACGGTGCTGGCGTTGATGGGCGAGAACGGCGCGGGCAAGTCGACGCTGATGAAGATCATCGCCGGCATCTACCAGCCCGACGCCGGCGAGATTCGCCTGCGTGGCAAGCCGATCACCTTTGAAACGCCGCTGGCCGCGCAAAAGGCCGGGATCGCGATGATCCACCAGGAACTCAACCTGATGCCCCATATGAGCATCGCCGAGAACATCTGGATCGGCCGCGAACAACTCAACAGCCTGCACATGGTCAACCACCGCGAAATGCACCGCTGCACCGCCGAGCTGCTGGCGCGCCTGCGAATCAACCTCGACCCGGAAGAACAGGTCGGCAACCTGAGCATTGCCGAGCGGCAGATGGTCGAAATTGCCAAGGCGGTGTCCTATGACTCCGACATCCTGATCATGGATGAACCCACCTCGGCCATTACCGACAAGGAAGTGGCCCACCTGTTTTCGATCATTGCCGACCTCAAGTCCCAGGGCAAAGGCATCGTCTATATCACCCACAAGATGAACGAAGTGTTCGCCATCGCCGATGAAGTGGCGGTGTTCCGTGACGGCCAATACATCGGTTTGCAACGGGCCGACAGCATGAACAGCGACAGCCTCATCTCGATGATGGTCGGGCGTGAGCTGAGCCAGTTGTTCCCAGTGCGCGAGACGCCGATTGGTGACCTGCTGCTGTCGGTGCGCGACCTGAGCCTGGACGGCGTATTCAAGGACGTATCGTTCGACCTGCACGCCGGGGAAATCCTCGGTATCGCCGGGTTGATGGGCTCCGGGCGCACCAACGTGGCGGAAACCATTTTTGGCATCACCCCAAGCTCCAGCGGGCAAATTACCCTGGACGGCAAGGCGGTGCGCATTACCGACCCGCATATGGCCATCGAGAAAGGCTTTGCGCTGTTGACCGAGGACCGCAAGCTCAGCGGCCTGTTCCCGTGCCTGTCGGTGCTGGAGAACATGGAGATGGCGGTGTTGCCGCACTATTCGGGCAATGGCTTTATCCAGCAGAAAGCTTTGCGCGCCCTGTGTGAAGACATGTGCAAGAAACTGCGGGTGAAAACCCCGTCCCTGGAGCAATGCATCGACACTTTGTCCGGTGGCAACCAGCAAAAGGCCTTGCTGGCGCGTTGGCTGATGACCAACCCCCGCTTGCTGATCCTGGATGAACCGACACGCGGCATCGACGTGGGCGCCAAGGCCGAGATCTATCGCTTGATCGCCTTCCTCGCCAGCGAAGGTATGGCGGTGATCATGATTTCTTCCGAACTGCCCGAAGTGCTCGGCATGAGCGACCGGGTGATGGTGATGCACGAAGGTGAGCTGATGGGCACCCTGGACCGCGCCGAGGCGACCCAGGAAAAAGTCATGCAGTTGGCTTCCGGGATGACCGCAGTCCACTGATCTACAGAATAAGAAGGTGATGGGTTATGAACGCAATAACAGACAACAAGCCGGCAACCGCACCGGTCAAGAACCGTCGACGCATGCCCACCGAGCTGAGTATCTTCCTGGTGCTGATCGGTATCGGCCTGGTGTTTGAATTGTTCGGCTGGATCGTGCGCGACCAGAGCTTTCTGATGAACTCCCAGCGCCTGGTGCTGATGATCCTGCAGGTGTCGATCATTGGCCTTCTGGCCATCGGTGTGACCCAGGTGATCATCACCACGGGCATCGACTTGTCGTCCGGCTCGGTGCTGGCGTTGTCAGCGATGATTGCTGCCAGCCTGGCGCAAACCTCCGACTTTTCCCGGGCGGTGTTTCCGTCCCTCACCGACTTGCCGGTGTGGATCCCGGTGGCGATGGGCTTGGGCGTGGGGCTTTTAGCGGGGGCGATCAACGGCAGCATTATCGCGGTCACCGGCATCCCGCCGTTTATCGCGACCCTGGGCATGATGGTCTCGGCCCGTGGCCTGGCGCGCTACTACACCGAAGGCCAGCCGGTGAGCATGCTCTCGGACTCCTACACAGCAATCGGCCATGGCGCCATGCCGGTGATTATCTTCCTGGTGGTGGCGGTGATCTTCCACATTGCCCTGCGTTACACCAAATATGGCAAGTACACCTATGCCATTGGCGGCAACATGCAGGCGGCGCGTACCTCGGGGATCAACGTCAAGCGCCACCTGATCATTGTCTACAGCATCGCCGGTCTCCTGGCGGGCCTGGCCGGCGTGGTGGCCTCGGCACGTGCAGCGACGGGGCAGGCCGGCATGGGCATGTCCTACGAGCTGGACGCGATTGCCGCCGCAGTGATCGGCGGTACCAGCCTGGCCGGTGGAGTAGGGCGCATCACCGGCACGGTGATCGGCGCGCTGATCCTCGGGGTGATGGCCAGCGGGTTTACCTTTGTCGGGGTGGACGCGTATATCCAGGACATCATCAAGGGCCTGATCATTGTGGTGGCGGTGGTGATCGACCAATACCGCAACAAGCGCAAGCTCAAGCGCTGAGTACCTGCCCCTTGTAGGAGCGAGCTTGCTCGCGAAAGCTGCAAAGATAACGCGGGCTATCTGATTGAACGCGGTGTCCTTGAATGCTTCGCGAGCAAGCTCGCTCCTACAGGGGGCCAGGCCCTTTCAACCGTTTGTCTTCTATATAGCTCCATAACACTGAATTTCTTGCTATAAACGCACTCCGATGACCATTCGCCAAGCCCGTCCTGGTGCTTTTGGGGGTTGATCGGGAAAAAATGCCTGTCTTTTCAGTTGCTGCGCCCTCAAGTCGGCCTTAGACTGCCGCCCCTCGTAAATTGAGTGCCGGGTGGCGCTTGAAATGGACGGCGCCCTTCCGAGACCTGCACAGGCCTTGCGGAACGCTCCCTTATTCGCCTTAATGCACGTATTTTTTATAGAGAAATCAATGACAAAGGAAAAGTTGCTGGCCATGCCGGCGGATGACTACATGAATGCCGAACAGCACGCTTTTTTCGAGAAGTTGCTGCAAGACATGAAAGTGGAACACCACGAGCGCATTGAGCAGAACCGTATCGCCATTGAAAGCCTGGACACCCCGGCCGACCCGGCTGACGCGGCTTCCGTGGAAGAAGAGCGCACCTGGTTGGTGAACGCCATTGACCGCGACCAGCGCATGCTGCCGCAACTTGAGCGCGCCCTGGAACGCATCAAGGAAGATTCCTTTGGCTGGTGTGACGACAGCGGCGAGCCTATCGGCCTCAAGCGCCTGCTGATCAGCCCTACCACCAAGTACTGCATCGAAGCGCAAGAGCGCCACGAGCAGATCGACAAGCACCAGCGTCAAGCCTGATGCGCTGAATGGGGCGGCTCTCGAGCTGGCCGCCCCCGTCTCTACATTGTTGCCGTTTATGCAATGAAGCTATTCCGTAGATAGCTTTTTCCAACTGGAATAAAACCGTAGCATGGCCAACATTGTTAGCCAGCTAACTAATGCTGCGGAGAAGCTCCATGCAAAACAAAGTCGATGTGGCCGTGATGATCGGCAGTGGCGTACCCGAAACTCTGCGTGCCCTGGGCCAGCGCGCCTGCTGGGTGGTGTTGCTCAACGGTGAGCAGCGCGGCACCGCGTTCGCCAGCCGGGATGAGGCGCAGGAATGCCAGGCTGCCTGGCAAGCGCTGTTGCGCAGTGAAGCGTCCGACAGCCTGCATTGATCACACGCGGGGAGGCTCATGCAGCAGTGCATTGAGGTCATCCACTGCGGGCGCCCATTCTGCGTCGACGTGCAATTGCTCCCTGAGGAAGTTCGCCTGCTGTTCGCTCCAGAACGGCGCGTCGATGAGTTTTACATCATCGGGCAGGCGATGTTCGGCGGTGAAACGCTCGATAGCTTCCTGGCTGGAATCCAGGCCCAGTTGTTCGAACAGGGTTTCAAGGGTTGGGGTCGTGGTGTCCATAACGTTCTCCATGCGGGTTTATCGTCATGCATGTGAGGGGTCGGGGGACGCCAGAGTTCTATCGGATTGTCAGGAATTGAGCGCGCCGCAATCTACGGCGGCTTTCAGCGCCTGGCCCGCTTCTTTGCCCGCCACGGCAGCTGCGTCGGCGGTTTTGAACCAGCGGTCTTTTTCCACCTGGTGCGCGGTGACCTTGTTCAGCGGCGGTTTGGCCCGCATGATGATGACCGCTTGAAACTCGCCGTCTACTTCCCTCGCATCACCGTGGAT
>NZ_WKCD01000075.1:0-21471 GCF_021606625.1 Pseudomonas sp. PA-4-8C | reverse complement strand
TCTCACGCTGCAACTGTTGCTCCAACCGCGTCATGATCGCCGGCCATTGATGCTTGGCCAGCTCAGCCGGCAGCTTGCTCGCCGTGCCGCCACTGAACAGCGCAGCGCGGTCAGCGATAAAGGCCTTGATGGCCTCGGGCGGTAACTTGCCAAAGCGCACCGCCACCGATTCGGGCTGGAACACCAGGCTGACGGCATGGGCGAATACCACGCTGTCGGCCCAGGTGGCGAAGGTCTGGGTGATCATTTCCTGGCCCAGCGGAAACAGGGCCGGTGAGGACTTTTCCTGCTCCAGGCGGCGAGCGATCAGGGCGGTGTCGCAATAGATATCCGCCCCCACCTGCAGCACCGGAGTTTTGCGGTAGCCGCCGGTCAAGGCCGTCAGGTCGGGCTTGGGCATCACCGGCGAAATGTTCACCGAATGCCAGGACAGGCCTTTGAAGCCCAGCAACAGCCGCGCTTTTTCCGCAAAGGGTGAGGTCGGATAATGGTGCAGGATGAGCTCAGACATACGGGTTTCCGCTTGGCGAGTGAGCGAGCAGATTACCGCGCAAACGGTCCTGGCTGCGTGATGGGAACCTATCAGTCAGAGTGATGAGCCATTTGCGGCCAGGCATTCCTTGGCGCTCTTCTTCAACTTTTTGATCAGGCGTTCCTGACGCAGCGCCTCACCCTTGTTCGCGCATTGCTCGGTGTACACCAGCGCCACTGCCGGGCTGGACAGAAAAAACCGCGCGCCCTTGCCGCTTTGGTGCGAGGCAAACCGGCGCACCGGGTCGTTGCTGATGCCGCAATACAGCGCACCATTGGCGGCGCGCACCAGGTAGACATACCAAGGCTTGGGTTCAGGCGTACTCACGGACAGGTTCGGCAAGGCAAAAGGGGCGCGCAGTTTATCAACGACTGGCCTGGAATGCCTTCAGGCCTTTGTTCGCCTGGGCGCGTACGGCGTTGCGTACCAGCGGCGTCCAGCCCAACAGCAGGCCCTTGGTGCCCAACGCCTGGCGCGACCAGCGCCACAGGTCGAAGTGATCGTGGTGCTCGCAGATCTTGCCGTCGCGCAATACAAAGCGCGCCTGGATATCGTTGACCACCGTATTGCCGGTTGCACTGAACAGGTAGGTGGCCACCCAATGCGCACTGCCGGTGCGCTCGTCGCTGTGCACCTGGTCGAAGGTCAACGAAAAATCCTTGGCACGGGTGGTGAGCATGCGCCACATGTCCCCTGCGTCACGGCCTCGCAGTTCACCAAAGGCCGGGTCGCTGAACACCACGTCATCGCTGTAGCAGGCAACCATGGCCTCGGCATCCAGGCGCTGGAAGGCGCTATAGAATTGGCTGATCAGGGCGTTATGGGCATCACTCATGGGCAGGCTCCGCGGACGTCAAAAGAGTAGGCGCACGATAAGCCGGCCAAGCCGTCATGGCTACTGTCATTCGCCACGCAAATAAGCGCGCTACGGCGCTATCCCAGTACTGCGGGCGTAGGCGAACAAGTCAACGTCGGTGGAAATACTCAAGCGCTGCATCGCCGTGCTTTTCTGCTTGCTGATGGTGGAGATGCTGCGGTTGACCTGGGCGGCAATCTGGCTGACGGTCATGCCGCTGGCCAGCATGCGCACCACCTCGCGTTCCTTGCCAGACAACTGCGGCTCCTGGGATTGATCGCCAGTGCCGGCTTCCACCAGTTGTACCCGCAGGCATTCACTGGCGAAGGTCTGGCCAGCACACACCGCCTTGATCGCCAGGGGCAACTCCTTGGCCGAAGCACTTTTGGCGACCACTGCCCTGGCGCCGTGGGCAAAGGCTGCGCGTAACGTGGCGACGTTGGCGAACATGGTGACCAGTATCACCGGCAACTGCGGATACTGGCGCTGCAACAGGCCCAACAAGCAGTAGCCATCGGCCTGCTGGCCGCCTGGCATGGCGAAGTCCGTGACCAGTACGTCGCACGGCGTGCGACTGAGCACGCCGAGTAACTGATCAGGACCATCGGCTTCACCGACCACTTTGCACTTGCCATTCGCCTCGATCACGACTTTCTGCCCGACCCGGACAATAGGGTGATCGTCAGCAATAATTACTCGAAGCATAGGCACCCACGAATGATGGCAACTTGAATCCGCGCAAAATACCTCTGCCTGCGATCATCAACAACTGCTAACAAAGAGGCACTTGCGGCCGAACCCAATGTTCAGTAGTGGCTGATTTTTGGACTACAACACAATAGGAAAATACCTACAGCCAAACTTAGACCAACGACCAGGTAAAACGCTCTGCAACAGCATTCTTCACAACTCAGACAGATACTCCAGATAAGCACACAGCCGTGCTTCAAACACTTCCAGTTGCGCCGTGTGCGTAGCGACACCCTCGGCCTGGACCTGCTCGATCAAGCGCACGGCACTGGTTTCCAACCCCGTGCCGCCCAGGAACACCAGGCTGCCCACCAGCCGATGCAGACGCTCGGCGGTCAATGGCGCGTTCAACGTCACACGGGCATGACGCAACACCCGCTGGTCTTCCCAGGCCTCCATCAACAGGGTTTCCAGCAACTGGTCGACGACCAGGTCGCTGCCAAACGTGGTCACAAGCGTGGCACGGGTGGGCCAGCTCGCCCCCGCCGCAGCAGCGTATGGCTCGACATAACTGCCATCGCCGCCCGGCAACCAGCGCACCAGCACGGCGTGCAGTTGTTCAAGGGTCAGGGGTTTGAGCAGCCAGGCATCCATGCCGGCGTTGCGGCAACGTTGGGGGCTGTCGTTTTGCAGGTTGGCGGTCAAGGCAATGATGGGCACGCGCTTCAATCCCTGCTCACGCTCATGCTGGCGAATCGCACGAGTCATGCTGTAACCGTCCATGAAGGGCATCCGGCAATCACTGATCACCAGGTCGAAGGGCCGGTTGGTAAAGGTGTCCAATCCCATGAAGCCATCGGTGACCAGCGCGTGTCCGAGCCCCAGTTTTTGCAACAGCCAACCCAGCAACAGGCGATAGGCTGAATGATCCTCCACGACCAGAACATTCAAGTACTGCCAATGGGGCGGGGGACAAAAAGGCGGTTTGACTGTCCGGCTCGCTCCTGCGATTGAACCTCCTGGCGAACCCATCAGTACCTCTTCGTGGTGATTAATTCGGCAGCCATCCGCGGCACTGATACAGCAATGCCAGGCACACCCTTTTGATCGTTATCGACTTTCAACCTATATCCTTTTGAATGACTTCCAGCCGATACAACAACTACGAAAAACGCCGCGAAAATCTACCGTCCCGCACTGCGCTTACACCACAACCCGCCAATGTCGTATTAGTTGTATTTCCCCCTCGCAGCCCCCTCGCTAAATTGTGCCCACCCCAAAAGAGGGACGGATGGCCACTCCCCGGCACCGCAAAAAAACACTGAGACCGCCGCCACGCCAACCACTCGCCCACACAGGGCCGAGCGCTGACCTGTACGCGTTTCTATCTGCCAGACTGCAATGGAACAATTGGAAATGAAGAACCCTGTATCCCTGTTGAGCAGTGCCCTGCTGCTCGCCATGACATCTTCAGTGTTCGCCGCCAGCAGTGTCGACCTGAGCGTCAAAGGGTTGATCACGCCCAGCGCTTGTACACCGAGCCTGCCGGGTGACGTCGACTTCGGAAAAATCGCGGCAAAAGACCTGAATATCGACACCAGCACCCCGCTTGAGCGCAAGACCCTGCCACTGAGCGTCAACTGCGATGCGGCAACGCTGTTTGCCATCCAGCCTATCGACAATCGAGCTGGCTCTGCGATTTATGGCTACTCCTTTGGCCTGGGCATGATCAACGAAAACCAGAAGCTGGGCATGTATCAGTTGGGTTTCAGCAACCCCGTCGCCGAAACCCCCTCCACGCTGCTGGCCATGTACAACGCCGACGGCCACTGGGTAACGCTGCTGCCTGACGACGGCATCGCGCCCAACGAGTTGGTGGCACTGGGCAGTCGTGGCGATAGCGGCTGGGCGCCGCACCCGATCAAGGACGCGATCATGGACGTCACGCTCTACACAGTGATCGCCCCCGCAAAAGGGCTGACATTGACCGACGAAGTCGCGATCGATGGTTCCGCGACGTTTGAAGTCAAATACCTGTAAATGGACGCCTCTCACATGAAAACCTGCATGCCCCTGCTCAGCAGTGCCCTGCTGCTCGCCATGTCCACGTCTGTGTTCGCCGCCAGTAGCGTCGATTTGACCGTCAAGGGCCTGATTACACCCAGCGCCTGTGCCCCTGGCCTTTCCAGCGGCGGCTTCATCGACCACGGCAAAGTCGCGGCCAAGGATTTGAAACAGGACAACTGGACGTTGCTCGGCAACCACACCCTGCAACTGTCGATCGTCTGCGATGCGCCAACCCTGCTGGCCCTGAAGGGCACGGACAACAAGGGTGACGCCCCCGACCCGATGAACCGCTATGGCCTGGGCCTGGTCAGCGGCAAAAAATTGGGCGGGTACACACTGGTGCTCGGCAATCCGGTGGCTGACGGCGCGGCAATCACCCTGATCGAGTCGTCCGATAACGGCCTCACCTGGCGGGAAAGCTTCCCGGGCGACGTCTGGCCCATTACCTACCACGCCTCGTTTGGCGACCGCTCCTCCGGCAGTTGGGCACCCTCCCCGGTCCAGCAGGTCACGGCAGACCTGATGGTGCAAACCCTTATCGCCCCCACAGCCGGCATGGACCTGAGCACAGAAGTTCCGATCAACGGCTCCGCCACCCTTGAAGTGAAATACCTTTAACCGCCCCTCACCCACAGGACGTGCCCCATGGTTAGCCCCCTCACTACCCTCACCGCCACACTGTTGCTGATCGGCGCCGGCCCGGTATGGGCCGCCAGTAGCCAGGACCTGACGGTCAAAGGGGTCATCACCCCCAGTGCCTGCGCCCCCGTGGTCTCCGGCGGCGGTACCGTCGACTTCGGCAAGGTGTCGGTCAGAGACCTCAACGCCGACACCTACACCGACTTGCCCAGGGAAACCATGTTGTTGAGTGTGCGTTGCGAAGGGCCAACCATTTTTACCCTGAACACCATCGACAACCGTGCGGGCACTGCCGCCAGCCACTTCAGTTGGCATGGCCTGGGCATGACACCCAACGATGAAAAAGTCGGCGACGCCGGGCTTGGCCTGTATAGCCCGGTGGCCGATGGCGTACCGGTACGCACCATCACCTCCCGGGACGGCGGCGTGACCTGGATCCCCTCGGTGATGCTCAGCCATAGCTTGTTGACGGCCGTCGCCGACGGCGACGGCCTTGCACCGATCGCGATCCAGGCATTGGACGCGGAAATCCGCCTGATCACCCACATCGCCCCCGCCAGCAACCTGACGCTGACCGACGAAGTGCCCATCGACGGCCACGCCACTGTGCAAGTCAATTACCTCTAAGGAGCCTCCCGATGAAAACCCGATTGACCACCCTGGCCGCCAGCGTGCTGCTGCTCCACTCGGCCACCACCTTCGCCGCATCCAGCGTGGACCTGACCGTCAAAGGCCTGATCGTGCCCAGCGCCTGCACACCGAGCCTGTCCGGTGGTGGCGTGATCGACCATGGCAAGATCTCCGCCAAGGACCTGAACCCGGACAACCCGACAGTCATCGGCAACCACACCCTGGTCATGGCGGTCAATTGCGACGCTGCGATCCAGTTCGCCCTGCACTCGGTCGATAACCGTGCCTCCTCAGGTATCTCTTCGAGTTACGGTTTGGGCTTTATCAACGAAACCCAGAAGCTGGGCGGGTACAACCTCACGCTAGCCAATCCGCTTGCCGAAGATGGCGTGGTGGTGCAACCCATCGCATCGTCCGACCAAGGCAATACCTGGTTCAAAGAAAAGTTCTGGGATCCGGGCCTGTACATGTCGGTTGCCTCGATGGATGACGATAGCCAGCCACTGGCGGTCAAAGACCTGGTGGTCGATTTACAGGTGCAGACCTTCATTCTGGCCACCGCCGGCATGGACCTCAGCAATGAGGTGACCCTCGACGGCTCCGCCACCCTTGAAGTGAAGTACCTCTAACCCATGGCCGCTCATCCCTTGAACACCGACAGGCATGGGCGGCGTCTGGCACTGCCCGTGCTCACGGCATGGGGGCGTAGCGTTGCCATCGTGCTTGGCCTGACAGCGATGACCCAAGCCCACGGTGCGTCGGCCGTCGACCTCACGGTGACCGGCCGGGTAACCCCGGACGCCTGCCATATCGAGCTGACGAATGAAGGCACCGTCGATCACGGCAAGATTCCTTCTCACAGCCTCAATGCCGACGAGTTCACCGTACTGCCGATCCAGACGCTCGACCTGCGTGTGCAGTGCGCCAGGCCGATGCTGTTTGCGCTGGTGGGCCTCGATAATCGCGCCGACTCCTCGTCGGCCCCCGATTATTTCTACGGGCTGGGCAGGAACATCCATGTGCCCGAAGAACGCCTGGGCTCCGTGGCATTGGCCTATCGCAACGCAGTGGGCGATGCGCAGCCCCTGCAAGCATTGGCTTCCAGCGACAACGGCGAAACCTGGTCCCAGGAGCCCAATGCCTACCCCCGCACCTACATGGCCTTCGCGCCAGTCGGTGACCGACAACCGGACTTCATCGGCCAGCTGACCGTCCAGGTTCAGGTGAGCACTGCGATCAATTTTTCCCAGTACCTGACCCTGGACCAGGAAGTTCCGCTCGACGGCGCCATCGTCCTGGACCTGCGCTACCTCTGACCGCCCCCTTTTTTGGCTAATGGAAACCCGTCATGACGACGACATTCTCAAACACCGCTGTCGGCCTGATTGCCTTGCTCTTGATGCTCGGCGATCAGGTAAAAGCCGACGGTATGGTCCCGGACACCTCCGTGGTGATCGTGCACGAGGCCGAAGGCGAAGCGTCCGTGTCGGTGACCAACACCGACAGCCAGCTCGCGCTGCTGCATGTGACCTTGCAGGACATTCCGGAAGACACCGAGCCGCTGCTGGTGGTGACGCCGCCCCTTTCACGGGTGGAAGCGTCCAAATCCCAACTGGTGCGTTTCATTCTGCAAAACCAGCAGCCGTTACTGACCCAGCGGCTTAAGCGCGCGGTGTTCGAAGGCATGCCCCAGGGCCGCGCCGCCACAGCCGCCGGGCATGCCCGCGTGGGCGTGACCGTGCGCCAGAACCTGCCGGTGATTGTGCACCCCAAGGGCCTGGCCCCCAACCGCACGCCCTGGACCGACCTGACCTGGACACTGCGCGAAGGCCAGTTACAGGTGCGCAACGACACGCCGTACGTGGTGCGTCTGGCGCAGGAGCTGCAACTGCTGCCCGGTGACGGCAAGGCGTTGCTGCCTCGGACCTATGTGCTGCCCGGCGAAGCCTTGAGCGTGCCGGCCAGCAGCAGCCAGGCCAAGACGGTCAGGCTGCAGCCGGCCACGGTGTACGGGTTCGCGGTCAAGGCTTACGACGCACCAATCAGCTTCTGACGGAACACCCCAGGCGGCGTACCACCCTGCGCCGCCTGAGTAACGAAGTGACGGCTTGTTGATCGTCACCAGAACGCCCGGCCCACAAGGCCTGCGCGTTCACTATTCGAGTACCTTGCGTGAAAACAGTATTGAGTTACCGTGACGGCGAAGCCGTGCCCGATCCCTTTGCCAGCCCTGCCCTGGCGCTGGTATTGCTGCTGTGCGCGCTCATACCGGCCAAAGTGTGCGCCGAAGATTCCAGCTCGTCCGGCTTCGATGCCCAGACCTTGCAACAACGTGGTATCGACCCACAACTGGCCAGCCTGTTGCTGGCCGCACCGCGTTACGCAGCCGGGCAACACACCGTCAGCCTGCGCGTCAACGGTCAGCGCCGTGATCGGTTGACGGTGAACTTCGATCAGCAGGGCAATCTGTGCTTTGACCGCGCTTTGCTGGACGCGGCCAATCTGGTGCCGCCTGGTGAAACCGAGGGCTGCCATGATTTTCTTGCGCGGTACCCGCAAACCCTTGTGGAACCAGACCCGGCGACATTGACGGTGTCGCTGGTGGTGCCCACCGACGCCCTGCGCCCCGTACAGCAGGACATCTCCGGCTACGAAACCGGCGGGTTTGCCGGGCTGCTCAACTACGACCTCAGTGGCTTCTACAACCGCTTCGGCGATGACGCCAGCCGCTTTGGTTCGGCCAATACCGAGGTGGGGTTCAATGCCGGCGACTGGATCGTGCGCAGCCGCCAGGTGCAGACCTGGCAGGATGGCCTGTCACGCAGCACCCACCTGCAAGCCTATGCCCAACGCACCTTCGCCAGCTACCAGGCGGTGCTGCAGGCCGGGCAGATCAACCTGTACAACCCGGTGCTGTCCGGCGCGCAGATCACCGGGGTGCAGGTGCTCACCGAGCACGCGCTTCAAGAACAGGGCCAGGGCGCGCTGATCCAGGGCATCGCCAACAGCCCGGCCCAGGTAGAGGTTCGCCAGAACGGCGCGTTGATTCATTCCACCGTGGTGCCCGCCGGGCCCTTTGCCCTGACCGATGTGCGTCGCTTGAACACGCGCTCGGACGTCGAAGTCACGGTCAAGGAGAGCGTCGGCGGTGAACGGCGCTTCACCGTGCCAGCGGCCATGCTCGGGCTCGGGTTGCCAGCCCCGGGTTACTCCGTGGCAGCGGGCCGAGTGCGTAATGTGGGCGATGCCGAAGGCGAGGATCCGTGGGTAATCAGTGGCGGCTGGACCGGCGCCCTGCACCCGCAATTGACCCTCGGCACGGGCGTGCTGGCGGCCAGTCAATACCGTTCGGTGGGCGCCAGCCTGGGCTGGTTACCGTGGCTGGACAGCCAGATCCAACTGTCCACGCAAGTGTCCAACAGCCAGGCCCGAGAGAAGGTCTCCGGTGTGCAGACTGATCTGTCCTGGTCCCAGCGCCTGGGCGAACAATGGTCGATCAGCGCCGCCAATTCCTGGCGCAGCATCGGCTACCGCGAACTCGAAGAAAGCACTTACACGCGCGACGACAGCAACCGTGATTCGCGCTACCGCGACCAGCAAAGCCTCAACCTCGGCTGGTCGCACCCCCAACTGGGTGCATTCAGTGCCGGGGTTTCACGCTCGGCCAATTTTGCCGGCGACAGCAGCAGCCGGGCGCTGGCCTCCTGGGGCACGAGCATCGGTGCGGTGTCGTTGTCGGCCAGTGCCGAGTGGCAAATGGGCGGCCGCCAGCAGCAGGACAACGCGGTGTACCTCAATATCAGCGTGCCGCTGGGCGAGAGTCGCCGGCTGCGCAGTTGGGTGCGCAACTCCGGTGGCGAGAACCGCACCGGCCTGGGCATCACCGAACAGATCGACGACCAACTCAGCTACCGCGTCAGCGCCGAGCACGACAGCAGCGACCATCAAGTGGAAACCACCCTGGGCATCTCCGCGCTGCCGCGCTACAGCCAGCTGGATGTCAGTTACAGCCGCTCCGACGCCGAGCGTTCCAGCTATCAAGGCGGTGCTCGCGGCGGTGTGGTGCTGCATGGCGACGGCGTGACCTTTTCTCCCTACCCGGTGCGCGACACCTTCGCGCTGGTGTCGGTTGGCGATATGAGCGGCATCAAACTCAGCACCCCCAGCGGCCCGGTGTGGACCGACTGGCAAGGCCAGGCCGTGGTGCCGCAAGTCGCCGCCTACGGGCGCAGCCCGGTGGAAGTGCAAACCCGTTCATTGCCGCGCAATGCCGATATCAACAATGGCCTGGCCATGGTTTCGGCCGGCCGTGGCGCCGTGGAGCGCGTCAAATTTGGCGTCGGCCTGACCCGCCGCCTGCTGCTCACCGTCAGCACCGACCAGGGCGCGCCGTTGCCGGCGGGTGCCTCCGTCAGCAGTGCCAATGGTGAATTCATCACCCTGGTGCAGGACGGCAGCCAGGTGTTTCTACCCAATGTGCTGGGCCAATCGACGCTGTGGATAACCACGCCCCAAGGGCGCCGTTGCCAGTTGCGTTACTCGCTGCCGGAAAAAGCCGACCCCTCGGTGTACTTCGAAACGGCCCCCGCACGCTGTCACGCACCTTGAGGATTCCCGCCATGCCCCTTGCAAGCTGTTTGCGTCAACTGTGCCTGGGGCTGTTGATCGGCGCCGCCGGCACAGCCCAGGCTTTTGAAGAATGCCAACTGAACGTCAGTGAGCCGTTGCTGGATTTCGGCCTGATGAGCCACTTGGCGCAAAGCGACAGCGCACCGCAACGCCTGCTCGGCGAGCGTCGACTGAGTGTGACCGTCAGTTGCCCCCAGGCCGAAGACCTCAGCCTGTTCTACCGTGCGCAAGCCGCCAGCCCGCAGCGCTGGCAGTTTACCGAGCACGGCAGCTATGCCATTGAAGTCAGTAATGCCCTGCTCGACGGCCGCGCGGTCGAGTTGGGGGTGCTGCCCGCCGTGGGGCAGGCGCCCGTCGCCACTGGCAGCGTCCTGCAATGGCGACCCGACCACGGCATCGCACCGGTCGAACGGGGCACGGTGCTCACCGGTAAAACCCTGGCACTGCAAATGAGCCTGCGTGCCTGGGCCGACCCTGCCGCCACCCAGGTGCGCGATGCCACCACCTGGGAAGTCTCCGGCATGCTGTACGGCGCACACCATGGACGCTACCGGGAGCTGACACTGCGCGCGCACTTCGCGCCTATCGCCTGCCTGCCGAGCTTGTCCGACCAAGGCGTGGTGGACTACGGCACACTGTACGCCAAAGACCTCAACGCCAGCACTGAAACACCGCTGCCCACCCGCACACTGCACCTGAGCGTGACCTGCGACGCGCCCATCCGCTTCGCCCTGCGCATGAAGGACAACCGCGACGGCTCGGCCACGGGCGGCACCGATGAAACGGCCTATGGCCTGGACCTGGATGCCAGCCGCAACAAGATCGGGCGCTTTTACCTGACCATCGACCCGGCCGAATTCAGCGCCGATGCCTTCCCCACCTTGTACCGCACCGACTCCACCAGCAATGGCGTGGCATGGAGCAGTTCCACCGCGCGGCAGATCCCCATGGCGGCCAACAGCATCATGGGGTTTACCGACAAAACCGGCGTTACCACAGGGCCAGTCGCCCTGCAAACCCTGACTGGCACGATGCGCATCAAGACTTACCTGGCGCCGATGCAAAGCCTGGACTTGCGTGACGTGGTGCACATCAACGGTTCCGGCACGCTCGAAATCGTCTACCCCTGAGCCCCCCTGTAAGGAGTCCGCCCCATGAAAACCCGCATCCTTTCCAGCCTGGTGTTACTGGCCTGCGCGCCCTCGGTGCTGGCCGCCTCGACAGTGGACCTGAGCGTCCACGGACTGATCGTCCCCGCCGCCTGCTTGCCGCAGCTTTCCAGCGGTGGCCTGATCGACTACGGCAAGATTGCCCAACAAGACCTGAACCTGGAGACCGCCACGCGCCTGCCCCTGAAGACGCTGCATATCGGCATCGCCTGCAATGGCCCCGTCCGCTACGCCCTTCGCATGCGCGACAACCGCGACGGCTCGGCCATGGTCAACAGCGAGATTTACTACGGGCTGGGGTTTGATAGCAGCGGCAACCGCCTGGGGGTTTACTCCATGACCTTCGACCCGCGGCAAACCCAGGCCAGCAACACCGCGCAGGTATACGGCACCGAGTCCACCACCGGTGGCCTGGCGTGGCGCACCTCCAATCTCAACCCCATCGATATTGGCTCGCGAAGCTACCTGGGGTTTACCGACGTGGAGGGCAGCGTCAGCGGGCCCACGGCCATCGGTACCCTGGGGGGCAACGTCACGGTGCAGACCGTGATCAATGCCCGCCAGAATCTGGATTTGAGTGTGGAAACCCCGCTCGATGGCTCGGCCACGCTGGAAGTGGTGTATCTCTAAACCTTCTCGCTGGTGACCTGCACATAGCGCGCACGCCCGGCGCCCAGCCCGGCAATGATGGCCCCCAGGCCGATCACAGCGAAGATCCAGCCAATGGCTGCCCAGCCGCCGGTCCAGTCATGCACCAGGCCGACCGCGAACGGCCCCATCGACGCCAGGGTGTAGCCGATGCCCTGGGCCATGCTCGACAGGTTGGCCGCCACATGGGAATCGCGCGAGCGCAACACGATCAGGGTCAGCGCCAGGCTGAAGGTGCCGCCCTGCCCCAGGCCGAGCAAAATCGCCCAACCCCATAGGCCCTCCAGCGGTGCATACAGGCAACCGAACAGCCCGCCGAGGGTCAGCAGCATCACCACCACAATCGCCAGGCGCTGGTCCTTGCCGCGCGTGGCCAGCCACGGTGCGGCCAGGGAACTGAGCAGTTGCACGATGATCGAGCCCGACAGCGCCAACCCGGCTTCGGTCGCGCTCAGGCCACGGCCGATCAGGATCGACGGCAACCAGCCGAACACGATGTAGGCCAGTGACGATTGCAGGCCCATGTACAGGGTGACTTGCCAGGCCAACGGATCGCGCAATAACCCTTTCACACGATAGGCCACACGATGGGCGCCGTGCTTCTGCCCAATCTGGGGTAACCAGACCAGGGCCGCCACCAGCGCCGGCAGGATCCAGAAGCCCAGGCCGATCTTCCAGCTGTCGCCAAAGGCGTGGCTCAGCGGCACAGAGGCACCGGCCGCCATGGCGGCGCCCAAGCACAACGCCATGGTGTAGACACCGGTCATGGCACCGGCCTGCCTGGCGAAGTCGCGCTTGACGATACCCGGCAGCAACACACCGATGATGCCGATGCTGGCGCCTGCAACCAGGCTACCGAGGAACAACCCCACCTCACCCAACGAACTGCGCAGGATGATCCCGGCGGCAAGGGTCAGCAGGATGCCAAGCACAACGCGCTCGGCGCCAAAACGCCGTGCCAGCATCGGCGCGGTGGGCGCGAACAGGCCCAGGCACAGCACCGGCAAGGTGGTCAGCAAACCGGCCTTGGCGGCGGACAAGCCCAAACTGCTCGAAACCTCTGCCAGTAACGGCGACAAGCTCGACAAGGCCGGGCGCAGGTTCAAGGCCACCAACACCAGGCCCAGCAACAGCAGCCATGGCCGAACCACGCTCGGCTGCGCCTGCTGCACGCTATCGTCGTCAGCTTCGGCGTCGATCAACAGTTCTTCGAGTTCGGTCTTGCGTGGGGCTTCAGGGTTCATTGATCAACTGCCGGCAGAGGGATTTGGCGCGGTCCGGGTCTTGTTGTTCCACCGCATCGAGCAGCGCTCCATGCAGGTCGAACACCGCCTGGCGTCGCGGTGAGCGGTTCAGGGTCTGGCGCAGCTGCGCGCCGACAATGGCCGAGAAGTAGTGGTACAGCTCGCTCAAGGCCGGGTTGTGCGCCGCATCCACCACGTGCTGGTGGAACTTCAGGTCGGCGCTGATATAGGCCTCCAGGTCGCCGTGATAACGCTCGGCGCTGAGAGCGAGCGCCTTGCGCAATGCCTCAAGGTCCGCTTCGGTACGCCGCAATGCAGCCAGGCCGATGGCCTCCACTTCCAGAATCTGGCGCGTCTCCTGCGCCTGCTCCAGCGTGCAATGGGACAACGCCCGCATTGTGCCCAGTGGGTCGGTCATCGAGCGCAGGTAACTGCCATCGCCCTGGCGAATTTCGATCAAGCCCGAAAAGGCCAATACCCGCATGGCTTCACGCACGGTGTTCCGGCTGATCCCCAGCTCGGCGGACAACTCGGGCTCGGTGGGCAGGCGCTCGCCGATGGCCCATACGCCTTGGGAGATGCGCAGGCGCAGTTGCTCCAGCGCCTGGTCGACCAGGGAGCGTTTGATCAGCGGGGCGATGTCTGTCATGGGTTTAGCGCTTTCGTCCAATCATAGGATGAATTTTCCTACAGGCTATTCGGAGTTGCCTACAAAGGCAACGCACTAGGGTTCTTAGGCAGGAAAAGGAGCAGTATTTTCGATTGGTAAAATTACCCTTAGAGGGTAATTATTGGACTCAGGTGTCTTATGGAAAAGTACACACCTCATTACGATTTGGCCCTGATCAAGGCGCAAGTCATCCGGCTGGGCAACGGAGCATTTACGGCAAGTGCGCGGGAGAGCGCTCGACAACTTGAATTGAGTATCGGCCAGATGCGGTTGGCGGTCTGCGCCCTTGAAAAGCGAATGTTGTACAAATCAATGACAACCTATTCAGACCATCGGGTATGGCAGGACGTCTATCTCATCAAAATGTACGGTACGGAGATTTACATCAAGGTGACTTACCGCTCAAGCGGTGGAGCTCCCGTAATCTCCTTCAAGGAGAAAACCTTATGAAAACCCAACAATGCGTGAATTGCGGAGCCCATGAGGGAATGCAGCATTTCGAAGGTCGCACCTTCACCATCAACACGCGCGGCATGATGCGCGACATTCCAAACATCGCGGGCTGGGAATGCCAGGTCTGTAAGGAAATCGAATTCGATCATGACGATGACAGCGCAGAGCGTTATTCCGACGCCAGTGACCAATTATTGATTGATGGCAGAAAAATCATCGCTGCCGAAATGAAGCGAATCCGTCGCAAACTGCATCTCACTCAGAAGGACGCAGTGAAGCTTTTGACTGTGCGTGGGCAAAATTCATTTTCTCGCTACGAAAGGGCTGAGGTTTTCCCTCCTGAACCATTGTTTACACTGATGCGCTTACTGGATAAGCATCCGCATCTGCTGACCGAGATTGAGGCGCTCAATGTCGGCGAAGACCTCAATCGCCTGCTCATTGCAAAAGATCAGCAGCAACTTGCCGCCCAAGCCTCCTGAACCATGCCGTGTAGGAGCGAGCTTGCTCGCGAAAAACGTCAACGATAACGCGTGTTTCCTGATTGAACGCGGCGCCTGTGAGTTTCTCGCGAGCAAGCTCGCTCCTACAAAAATCCTTGACTGAACGGCATTAGGCTACCAGGCCGGGTTTATTTTTTAACGCTCCATCAATGCAGTATCTGGCTCAAGAACAACCGGGTCCGCTCATTCTGCGGGTTATCAAAGAAGTCATTCGGTGCCGCCTGTTCAACGATCTCACCCTTGTCCATGAAGATCACGCGGTTGGCCACGGTGCGCGCAAAGCCCATTTCGTGAGTCACGCACAACATGGTCATGCCGTCTTCGGCCAGGCCAATCATGGTGTCCAGAACCTCTTTCACCATTTCCGGGTCGAGTGCCGAGGTCGGCTCGTCGAACAGCATGATTTTCGGTTTCATGCACAAGGCACGGGCGATGGCCACACGCTGTTGCTGGCCGCCGGACAGTTGCCCCGGAAACTTGTGGGCCTGCTCCGGAATGCGCACACGCTCCAGGTAGTGCATGGCAATTTCCTCGGCCTTGCGCTTGGGCATCTTGCGCACCCACATCGGCGCCAGCGTGCAGTTTTGCAAGATGGTCAAATGCGGGAACAGGTTGAAGTGCTGGAACACCATGCCCACTTCACGGCGGATCGCTTCGATCTGCTTGAGGTCATTGGTCAGCTCCACGCCATCGACCACGATGCGGCCTTGCTGGTGCTCTTCCAGACGGTTGAGGCAGCGGATGGTGGTGGACTTGCCCGAGCCCGACGGGCCGCACAGCACGATGCGCTCGCCCTGCTTGACGTTGAGATTGATGTCTTTCAACACGTGGAACTGGCCGTACCACTTGTTGACGCCCTGCATCTGGATAATGCCTTCAGGGCTCACAGGCTGTTTGATTGCTTCGCTCATCAAAAAACTCCTAACGCTTGTGGCCAGTGTCGAGCTTGCGTTCCAGGTGCATGGAATAGCGCGACATACCAAAACAGAAAATCCAGAACACCAAAGCGGCGAACACGTAGCCTTCAGTGGCCATGCCCAACCATTTGGGGTCGGCGGCGGCTTGCTTGACGCTGTTGAGCAGGTCGAACAGGCCGATGATGATCACAAGGCTGGTGTCCTTGAACAGGGCAATGAAGGTGTTGACGATCCCAGGGATCACCAACTTCAAGGCCTGCGGCAAGATCACCAGGCCCATGCTGCGCCAGTAGCCCAGTCCCATCGCCGCAGCGGCTTCGTATTGGCCCTTGGGAATCGCCTGCAAACCACCGCGCACCACTTCGGCCACATAGGCCGACTGGAACAGGATCACACCGATCAGCGCCCGCAGCAGCTTGTCGAAGTTCATGCCTTCAGGCAGGAACAGCGGCAGCATCACCGACGACATGAACAGCACGGTGATCAACGGCACGCCGCGCCAGAACTCGATGAAGGTCACGCAGACCACCCGAATGGCCGGCATGTTCGAACGCCGCCCCAGCGCCAGCACAATGCCCAGCGGCAAGGCGCCAGCGATGCCGACAGTGGCGATCACCAGGGTCAGCATCAGGCCGCCCCATTGGCTGGTCGCCACATTGCTCAGGCCGAACACGCCGCCGTGCAGCAAGCAGTAGGCGATGATCGGGTACAACACCAGAAAGCCCAGGCCGTAGATCGCCTTGCGAGGGAAACGCGAGATGAACAACGGCGCCACACCCACGATGGCCAGCCATACCGTCATGTCCACGCGCCAGCGCAGGTCGACGGGGTAATAGCCATACATGAACTGCCCGAAGCGCTGTTGGATAAACACCCAGCAGGCGCCCTCCTTGGTGCAGTCGGCGCGGGTGGTGCCCACCCAGTTGGCATCGAGGATGGCCCAGTGCAGGATCGGCGGCACCACCAGGTACACCAGGTAGATCGCCAGCAAGGTCAGCAGTGTATTGAGCCAGCTCGAGAACAAGTTGGCGCGCATCCAGGCCACCGGCCCGAAGACTTTGCTCGGCGGTGGCATGTCAGGTTTGAACGTATGCGTAGTCATGGGTGTGTCCTCACCGCTCGATCAGCGCAATGCGCTTGTTGTACCAGTTCATCAGCAAAGAAATGCTGATGCTGATCGCCAGGTACACGCTCATGGTGATGGCAATGACTTCAATGGCCTGGCCGGTCTGGTTGAGCACCGTGCCGGCAAACAGCGAAACCATTTCCGGATAACCGATACCGGCGGCCAACGACGAGTTTTTCGCCAGGTTCAGGTATTGGCTGGTCAGCGGCGGAATGATCACGCGCAACGCTTGCGGGATGATGACCTTGCGCAGCGTCGGCCCTGGGCGCAGGCCCAGTGAGCGTGCCGCTTCGGTCTGGCCATGGCTGACGGACTTGATGCCCGAGCGCACGATCTCGGCAATGAACGCCGCGGTGTACACCGTCAACGCCAAGGTCAACGCCAGCAGTTCCGGGATCAGCACCCAGCCGCCGACGAAGTTGAAGCCAGCAAGCTTGGGCATTTCCCAATGCAGCGGCGTGCCGAAGACCAACACGCACAGCGTCGGGATCACCACCAGCAGCGCCAGGCCCGCCCAGAATTTATGGAAAGGAACCCCGGTCGCTTCAAAGCGTTTGTTGGCCCAGCGGGTCATCAGCACGATGGCAACGATGGCGACCACCAGGCTGGCCACAAACGGCCAGAACCCATCGGCCGCCAGCGCTGCTGGCATGTTCAGGCCACGGCTGCTGACAAAGAAGGTGTCACCGAAGTTATGGCTGTTGCGCGGCCCTGGCATGGTCAGGAAAACCGCGAAGTACCAGAACAGGATTTGCAGCAGCGGCGGAATGTTGCGAAATACCTCCACGTACACCGTGGCCAGCTTGTTGATCATCCAGTTAGGCGACAAGCGCGCCACGCCGATGATGAAGCCGAGCAGGGTTGCCAGCACCACACCGATGACGGTCACCAGCAACGTGTTGAGCAGACCGATGACAAACACCCGGGCATAGCTGTCCGATTCGGTGTAGTCGATCAAGTGCTGCGCGATGCCGAAGCCGGCACTGCGCTCAAGAAAGTCGAAACCCGAGGTGATGCCCCGGTGTTGCAGGTTGGTCTGGGTGTTATGGAACAGGTACCAGCCCAGCGAGACCACCGCCACGATCGTGATGATCTGGAACAGCCACGCACGCACTTTGGGGTCGCTGAAGCTGAGCTTCTGCTTGGGTGCGCCGATTTGATTTTGCATGAAGTGCCCCGAAAATAATGGAACAGAACATCACCCGGCAGTTGGCCTACCGGGTGACAGAACCATCAGCGATCAGCGCACAGGGGGTGCGTATTGAATGCCGCCGTTGTTCCACAGGGCGTTCAGGCCACGGTCGATTTCCAGCGGCGTGCTCTTGCCCAGGTTGCGCTCGAACATCTCGCCGTAGTTACCCACTTGCTTGACGATCTGTACCACCCAGTCCTTCTTCACTTTCAGGTCTTTGCCGTATTCGCCGTCAGCACCGAGCAGACGCGCAACGTCCGGGTTCTTGGTGGCCTTGGCTTCAGCTTCGACGTTCTTGGAGGTCACACCGGCCTCTTCAGCGTTGAGCATGGCGTAGCCCACCCAGCGCACGATGGCCAGCCACTCGTCGTCGCCATTACGCACGACCGGGCCCAGGGGTTCCTTGGAAATGGTTTCCGGCAGCACCACGTAGTCTTTCGGCGAAGCCAGCTTGCTGCGCTGGGCGAACAGCTGGGATTTGTCGGACGTCAGTACGTCGCAACGCCCGGATTCCAGCGACTTGGCGCTTTCATCGGAAGTGTCGAAGGTGATCGGGGTGTATTTGAGGTTGTTGGCGCGGAAGTAGTCGGAAACGTTCAGCTCGGTGGTGGTACCGGCCTGGATGCAGATGGTTGCACCGTCCAGTTCCTTGGCGCTCTTGACGCCCAGCTTGTTGTTCACCAGAAAGCCGATGCCGTCATAGTAGGTAATGAAGCCCGGGAATTTCAGGCCCATGCCCGCGTCGCGGGAGCTGGTCATGGTGGTGTTGCGCGACAGGATGTCGACTTCGCCTGACTGAAGCGCGGTGAAACGCTCCTTGGCGTTCAACTGGCTGAACTTGACCTTGGTGGCATCGCCAAACACGGCAGCCGCCACAGCGCGGCAATAGTCAGCGTCGATCCCGAGGATCTTGCCGCTGGCATCCGGCACCGAGAAACCCGGCAGGCCGTCACTCACACCGCACTGCACAAAGCCTTTTTTCTGCACGGCGTCCAGGGTGGCACCCGCCTGGGCAAAACCACTGACACCCAGTACAGCCGCCGCAGTGAAGATGGCCAGGGTGGATTTCAATACCTTCATTACAAACCTCCAATTGCTCTTGTTGTGTCGGAGCTCCAACCTCAGCGCACCCTTATGAGGCGATATCGACCCGTGTTGGTTTTTTTTGGGGCCAAGCAGCATGAGGTTTTTGCGGTAATTGCAGTTGCTTTCCCACGAGCGGCACTCACTGATAGTGTTACCGTCCTAGGAGAGTTCTGACATCGAGATACACATAGCAAGGCGCGTACCAGAGTCTTGGCCGAGTGGCTGCAACTGCGCTTCAATGGCAAAAGATTCAGCCTTGCGACATTCTCTTAACAGATCAACCTGTCGCGCACCGTTCCGACGCACCTAATCGGAGCGCCCGCACATCTATGGAGCAGACATGACCGAACCCTTGATTCTTCAGCCCGCCAAGCCAGCAGACGCCTGCGTTATCTGGCTGCATGGCCTGGGCGCCGATCGCTACGACTTCCTGCCGGTGGCCGAAGCGCTGCAGGAAACCTTGCTGAGCACCCGCTTTGTTTTGCCCCAGGCCCCCACGCGCCCGGTGACGATTAATGGCGGCTACGAGATGCCGAGCTGGTACGACATCAAGGCCATGAGCCCGGCCCGTTCGATCAGCCTGGAAGAACTGGAAACGTCGGCAAAAATGGTTACGGACCTGATCGAGACACAACAGAGAACCGGAATAGACACTTCGCGAATTTTCCTCGCTGGTTTTTCTCAAGGCGGCGCCGTGGTTTTTCACACCGCGTTCAAGAAATGGGAGGGGCCCTTGGGCGGTGTGATCGCCCTCTCCACCTATGCGCCCACCTTCGATAATGACCTGCAATTATCCGCCAGCCAGCAACGCATCCCTACGCTCTGCCTGCACGGCCAGTACGACGAAGTGGTGCAGAACGCCATGGGCCGCAGCGCCTACGAGCATTTGAAAGGCCGTGGTGTCACCGTGACATGGCAGGAATACCCAATGGGCCACGAAGTGTTACCCCAAGAGATACACGATATCGGCGCCTGGCTGGCTGAACGGCTGCGCTGAACCCCGTGTTTATGTAGCCGTATGACAGACGCACTACGCCGCGCCCGATTCTTGCATTACACTGGCCGGCGTACATTCCTTAATCAATTAATGAGATGACCGTGCTCAAAGCACTCAAGAAGATGTTCGGCAAAAGCGAGGCTGAGCCGCTCGCGCCTGTTCCCAGTGCACCTGCCCCCAAGCCCGGCAACCGCAATGACGGTCAACAGCCCGGCCGGAACGCGCCCGCCACCTCACCGAACAACACCACGGTGACGCCGCCTGAACAGGTAAAGCCTGCCGAGCCCGCCCCGACGCCTGTGGCCAAGCCCCGTCGCGAACGTGCGCCCAAGCCGCCCGTGACCCCCTGGAAACTCGAAGACTTCGTCGTCGAACCCCAGGAAGGCAAGACCCGCTTCCACGATTTCAAACTGGCCCCGGAACTGATGCACGCCATCCAGGACCTCGGTTTCCCGTACTGCACACCGATCCAGGCGCAAGTGCTGGGCTTCACCCTCGCAGGCAAAGACGCCATCGGCCGCGCACAGACCGGCACCGGCAAGACCGCCGCGTTCCTGATCTCGATCATCACCCAACTGCTGCAAACGCCGCCGCCCAAAGAACGCTACATGGGCGAACCGCGTGCGCTGATCATCGCCCCAACCCGTGAGCTGGTGGTGCAGATCGCCAAGGACGCCGCCGACCTGACCAAGTACACCGGCCTCAACGTCATGACGTTCGTGGGCGGCATGGACTTCGACAAGCAGCTCAAGCACCTTGAAGCCCGCCATTGCGACATCCTCGTCGCCACCCCGGGCCGCCTGCTCGACTTCAACCAGCGCGGCGACGTGCACCTGGACATGGTCGAAGTGATGGTGCTGGACGAAGCCGACCGCATGCTCGACATGGGCTTTATCCCACAAGTACGCCAGATCATTCGCCAGACCCCGCCGAAAACCGAGCGCCAGACCCTGCTGTTCTCCGCGACTTTCACCGAAGACGTGATGAACCTCGCCAAGCAGTGGACCACAGACCCGTCCATCGTCGAGATCGAAGCACTCAACGTCGCCAGCGAAAACGTCGAGCAGCATATCTACGCCGTCGCCGGTGCCGACAAGTACAAGCTGCTCTACAACCTGGTCAACGATAACGGCTGGGAGCGCGTGATGGTGTTCGCCAACCGCAAGGACGAAGTGCGCCGCATCGAAGAACGCCTGGTGCGCGACGGCGTCAACGCCGCGCAACTGTCGGGCGACGTGCCGCAGCACAAGCGCATCAAGACCCTGGAAGGCTTCCGTGAAGGCAAGATCCGCGTGCTGGTAGCCACCGACGTGGCCGGTCGTGGTATTCACATCGACGGCATCAGCCACGTGATCAATTTCACCCTGCCGGAAGTACCGGACGATTATGTACACCGTATTGGTCGTACCGGGCGGGCGGGGGC